>CAYUBC010000050.1:0-12769 GCA_964442885.1 uncultured bacterium
GGGTTGGGTAGCCTGCCAGGCGGGCCGCTCCATCAGGCGGGCCGTCCAGTATTGCAGGGTTGGATATTGGCTCATCGGCAGGCCCAGTTGGGCAAACCAGGGGGCAAAGGTGCCCGCCACAATATCGGCCAGAGTGAGCTGGTCGCCACCAAAGAAGGCGGCCTGACCCAGCTTGTCAGCATAGAATTTAAGCACCACTTCGGCCCGTTGCTTAGCCTGGTCAATCACATCGGGCGGATCTTGCCCAAACCCCATCATCTGCTTAATTAGGGGATTGATGGCCGGAACTAGCTCATTTACCGTCACCATCTGCACCATGCGGTTGCTGGCAATTGCCTCCGGTTCGTTGGGCAGGAGCGACGGGGTCGGATACTTAGCGTCTAGGTAATCCAGAATCGCGAAGGACTCAATCACGGTGAAATCCCCATCTACCAGCACAGGAATGTGGTGAAAGGGGTTGAGGGCCAGAAATTCGGGCTTAAACTGGTCGCCCCCCAGATTCATTTCAATGGCCTCGAAGGGCAGGGCTTTTTCCAGCAGGGCCACCCAGACCCGGCGCGAGTTAATGGACAGGGGCGTGTGATAGAAGGTCAACATAGACGGTGGTTAGATAAGCTGCAAGGGTTAGGGTTTTGGTCGAATAGGTTTAATGGGCCAGGAATCGTCGGTAGGATGTTGACAGACGTAGGGTTTGATCACAGCCTACCAATCGTTCACCCCGATTGAGGGAAGTGAAGCCTCCCTGCGCCTATCCTACGATGAATGCTCTGTTGATGACCTCACCTGGCCCTGCTGCTTCAGGAACCGTTTATATTGTCGGCGCTGGCCCAGGCCGCGTGGACTACCTCACCCTGCGAGGCTGTAGGCTACTTCAGCAAGCCGACTGCCTGGTGCACGATGCCCTGGTAGACCCAGAACTACTCAAGCTGCTGCCGCCCGCCTGCAACATTTTTGATATGGGCAAGCGCGGCGGACGCCCCAGCCCCCCCCAGGGTGAGATTGATCAACTGCTGGTGCGGCTATCCCAGGCGGGCCAGCAGGTCGTGCGGCTGAAAAGCGGCGATCCGTTTATTTTTGGTCGCACCGCTTCAGAAATTCAGGCCTTGAAGGAAGCCGGGTGCCCCTTTGAGGTCGTCCCTGGAATTTCCTCGGCCCTGGCGGCTCCGCTGCTGGCGGGTATTCCCCTGACAGACCCGGTCTGGAGCCACGGCTTTGGGGTGGTCACCGCCCACAATCCCGATTTGCTGGACTGGCCTTCTCTGGCGCGACTGCAAACCCTGGTGGTGCTAATGGGTAGCCAACACCTCGACGAAATCATCCACCGCCTCCAGCACAACGGCTGCCGTAGCGACATGCCCGTGGCCATTATTCGCTGGGGCGGCCACGACCAGCAGCAGGTTTGGGAAGGCACGCTGCTGAGCATCCGCCAGGTGGTCAGGGGCGAAACCCTCTCGCCTTGCGTCATGGTGTTTGGTGAAGTCGTCAAACTGCGCCCCTACCTGACTCCAGCTAAGCAATCCGATCCAGGCCCGCGAGAGGCCATTCAAAATGCAAACCCACCCCTGCCCCTCCCAGGAAGGGAATCCAACATCCAAAATTCTACTCCTCTTCGTAGTAAAACCATCCTCATCACTCGCGCTGCTGGGCAATCCAGCCAGTTTGCCGAACTTCTTGCCGCCCAGGGGGCCAGGGTAGTTGAGTTACCGGCGCTGGAAATTCGTCCCCCTTTAAGCTGGGCGGCGCTGGATGGGGCGATCGCCGCTCTCTCGACCGTTGACTGGCTTATCCTCACCTCGGCCAATGCGGTTAACTTTTTCCTGGATCGTTTGCTGGAGCAGGGCCAGGATCTACGCGCTCTGGGGACGCTGAAGATTGCTGTAGTGGGCACCAAAACAGCGGCGGTGCTAAGGCAACGGGGCTTACGGCCCGACTTTGTGCCGCCAGAGTTTGTGGCCGATGCTCTAGTCAGCCACTTCCCAGAGTCGGTGGTGGGTAAGCGGATTCTATTTCCTAGGGTGGAAAGCGGCGGACGAGAGGTTCTGGTGCAGGAGTTTTCGGCGGCGGGGGCGGCGGTGGAGGAGGTGGCGGCCTACGAGTCGGGCTGTCCTCTGGTGCCAGATGCAGTGGCGTTGGCGGCTTTGCAGACTCACCAGGTAGACGTTATCACCTTTGCCAGTTCTAAGACGGTGGTGCATACGGTTCAGCTTTTGCAGCAGGGGCTAGGAGCTAACTGGCGGAGCGGGCTGGACGGGGTAGCGATCGCCTCCATTGGCCCCAAAACCTCGGAGACTTGCTATCAGCACTTAGGGCGGGTGGATATTGAACCCCAGGACTACACCCTGGAGGCGTTAACGGAGGCGATTGTGGCATGGGCCAGCGCATCATTGGGTTAACCGGCGGCATTGCCACGGGCAAGTCTACGGTGGCGCGGTACCTGCAGGAGCAGCATGGTCTGCCGGTGCTGGATGCGGATATCTATGCGCGTCAAGCCGTGGAGCCCGGTAGCCCGGCTTTGGAGGCGATTGTGGAGCGCTACGGTTCTGCTCTGCTATTGCCCGATGACACCCTCAACCGCCCGGCCTTAGGAGAAATTATCTTCAACGATCCGGTTGAAAAGGCCTGGCTGGAGCAGCAAATTCATCCCATTGTGCGACGGTGCTTTGCGGCGGCCATGGTGGCCCTGCAAGCGGAACCGATAGTGGTGCAGGTTATTCCTCTCCTGTTTGAGGCTAATCTGACTGACCAGGTGACGGAAATTTGGGTGGTGGCCTGTACTCTGGAACAGCAGCGCCAGCGGCTGATGGCCCGCAATGGGTTACGGGCTGAACAGGCCGACCTGCGAATTCAAAACCAAATGCCCCTGGCCGACAAAATTGCCCTGGCCGATCGGGTGCTGGATAATTCTGCTGAGTTGCCCAGCCTATTCCACCAGGTTGATCAGACGTTGCAGCAAAGCCTCTAGGGTAGGCAAGGTGGGGGCTTTGCTGGCTCCCGTGTAGGCGCTGTAGGGACTGCTTTGGGTAGGCCCCTGCTTGGTTAGCCAGAGCAGGCTAATGCGGGTGCGCGGCGGCAGGTCTGGCCAGAGTCCCCGATGGTTAGCTATATCCACCACGCTGCCGAGGTTGGTCTCAGCCTTTAGCCAGTGGCGCAGGGCGGCACTGTTAGCGGCGGCCCAAAAGGGAGCTAACATCACACCACAGCGCCCACCAGGACGCAGCAGTTGCAGACTGCGCTCTAAGTAAAGCCGCGACCAGTAGAGCCGCTGGGTTTGGCCGGGGCGACTCTGGCCACTGTGAGGATAGTGACCAGAGCGGCGGAAGTACTGGCTGGGTAAGGCAAACTGGCCACGGTAGCTGGCCCAAGCCAGGGTCAGGTCTGGATCGATGGTGAGTAGCTGTTTGTGGTTGTGCAAAAAGGTGGACGGGGCTACGTTTTTGGCCTCAAATAAATCCTGATGAGCCTCCAGAAAGCTGGCCTCCGTGGGCTGCACTACGCCGTCGGGAAAGTGGCTGAGAATCAGGTCAAACCCGCCCCGGTCGCTCAGCAGCCTGTGCATATAAAAGCCCCAGTGAAAGGGAAGAACGGCTTCTACGTCAGCCAGGGCCAGGGGACGGCGGCGGCGATCGCCCTCAGTCTCCTGGCTGGGAACGCAAATGCCGAGTTGTTGGCTGGCTTCGCTCCAGAGCAGGTGGGTGAGTTTGGCCTGGGCGGTTTGGTTGAGGGCTTCAAGGCGATCTCGCAAAAAATCGGCCTGGGCGTAGGCCGGTACACTGCCGGTTTCGGCTAAAAGCTGGGTTTGGCTGTAGTAGTGCTCTAGCTGCACCTGGCGCTCGGCTAGAATGCTCTGATAAGTTTCTGCCATGAGCGGCTGTAGCAGGTTGCCCTGACGAGGGAGGCTGTCTTCACTGGGGAAGGACTCGGATGACCGACGGTTTTTGACTGGAATTTTGTCAAAACGTTCAGAATCTACCGTGATCAGCCCAATTAGGGCATTACCGTGGAGGATGGTCAGGGTTAAATCGGGCAGGCTGGCCAGGTCTTGCGGCTGGCAGGTCTGCTGCACCCCTACCAAGAGCCCCTGCAACCGCGCAGTCTCAATCGCTTCGGGCCAGAGGTCAACGCCGTAGAGGCTATGGCTGGCCAGGTGGCGATAGAGTCCCAGACTAGCCAGGGTCGCCGCTCCATCGGCGGGGCGAGCCAGGGACGACTGAACCCACTCTGGCCCAGGCAAGTTTCCGTCTAGGGCCGCTATGGCGGTCAAGCTTTGAGCCAGGTAGAGCAACTGATGGAGTGCCGCCCGCAGATATCGTCCCGATCCGCAGGCCGGGTCAAGCAGGGTGAGTTGCCTCAGTTCTGTTAACAGGGCCATTGCTTGCGGGGGCGAAATGACCATGAGCAGATGCTCGACGGAGCGGTAGGGCTGTCCGGTCAGCGCCGTGGCCTGGTCGAGCAGGGTGGCGTTGAGGGTGCGATCTACCAGCGCCCAGAGTATTGGCTCTGGCGTCACCAACCCAGCACCACCGCGGCTATTGACGACCTTCTCAAACAGTTCTGGTAGGAAATCCGCCAGTTCAGTAGCGGGCTCCATCAGCAGATCGCCTAGCCAGGTCAGGGCGGGCTCAAAGGCGGCATCGGGGATAGAGCGCTGCCCCCAAACCCGATCCAACTCTTTAGGGGTCAGTGGCCCGGCTGGCCAGAAGGGAATTGCCCCAAAGCGCTGCTCAAAGGCTGGGGGACGTTCCTCCAGGGGGAGCGCAAACCCCTGCTGGCAGAGGGGTTGCAGACTGTCGAGAAAGAAGCGATCGCCCCCCCGCTGCTGGCTCTGGCCAAATAGGTTGTGTAAATACCACTCGTCGTGATTTAAGTAGCCCTGCTGTTGCAGGGCCGCCACGGCAATCAGACGCAGGAGTAGGGTTAACCCGTAGCGACGGCGATCAGCCGCCCTAGGCAAGGGAGATAGCGCCTGGCTTAAGGCTTGCCAACTTTGCTGAAAGCCGTTGACGTGTCCAGCCCTCAGCGGTATGTCCAACCCGTTGAGGGCGGTGGCTAAAGGCTGAGCGGGCGGCCAATGCTTGTGGTGCAGTCTGGCCAGTTGGCCGGCCCAGGCCCGATCGCTCTGGTTGCGAATCACCACACGAGTTCGCCAAACCAGGCCATCAGCCGCCCCAGTTGGCCAGCACCAGAGGCTGCGGTTATCGTCAGCGGTGGTGGCAATCATCAGCCGGTTACTACTAACCTCACCAGGGGCCGCCTCTAGGGGTGGGAGCAGTTCAACCAAAGACTGTTCAGGGATCCAGGCTGACCGCAACCAAACAGAGGCCCATTCCTGGTTGGCTAGGCACAGCGGTTGATGGGGTGGGCGTGGATTGCTCTCCACGGGCGGCTTATCCCAGCCCAGTTCTGTGCAAAACAGGGCCTCAAACTCAAACCGGGCTAGGCGCTGCTGAATGCGCTCGACCAACTGCCCCATCAACGTTGAAACATCCTAGGGTGCAGGCTGTTGGTTAGCCGCTACGGCATAGTCGCGGAAGCGATTCAGATCCGATTGCAGAGTCGATTCAACTAAACGGCCCAAAAATAGCCCGTCCATCCATTTGATGATGGCCGGTACGGCGTAGGATACCGTCAGCTTGACCGTAGATTTGCCGTTTTTGCGGTCGTAAAAGCGAATCGCTCCCCGGTTGGGCAAGCCGTCGATCGCTTCCCATTGAATAATTTGCTGGGGCACCAGGTTGGTGATTTTGGAGCGCCAGGTAAACTCTAACCCCCGCGAGGCTAGCTTCCATTCAGAGATTTCGGGATCGGTCTCGGACAGGGTGACCGAATTGATCCACTTCATCCAGCGGGGCATCTGCGCCAAGTCAGACCAGAGCTCCCATGAGGCTTCAACGGGAACATCTACGTCTACTACGACACTATGGTCTAGCCATTCACTCATGGGTCATCCTTCTGCCGTCAATCAGCTTTTATCACAATACTAGGGTTCCCTGATTTTTTTCTGCCTCTTATCCTCCCAGGGCAGCCAGCGCTATCGGGCTAGCCACCGCTGGCTGAGGGTGAGTAGCCGCTGGCGGTGCTGTTTGACTAGCCCATAGCCATACACCCCCAGGATTATCAGTACACAGAGGTTAGCAATGCCGTTGTAGGTGCCGATGATATCTCCCGGTGTCCAGCCGTGGCGGTCGGCCAGGATGTTCATGTCGCCGTGGGCAGGGTCGCCCCAGAGGCCACCAAAGGGGATAGACGCTCCCCCCCAGCGAATGTGCTTCCACAGCCAAAACTGGCTCCAAAAGGTAAACGCCGCTCCGAGCACTACCGGAAAGCGGTAGAAATCCCACCGCCAGTAGTCGGGCAGGGGAAAGAAAAAGCCTACCATCAGCAGGGCGCTGAGGTAAAGTTCACCGCCAATGCCGCCGAAGGCCAGCAGCATGTCAAAGGTGGCGGGGGAAATCAGCCAGGTCAACCCAAACTGAAGGATGGCCAGCCCCACCGCCAGCCCCATAGGCCAGCGCTTTTGCTCCCGTCGCCCGGCCCAAAACAGCAGCCCCAGCAGCGTCAACACGGCCAGGTAGACGATGGGCGATCGCTGCGGGTTAACGCTTGTCCACCCAATGGGCAGGGGGATGGCCTGCCGTCCAGCCAGCCAGGCGATGGTGGCATGGCCAAATTCATGGATCCAGATCTTGATGCCCTGCAACAGAACATTGACCAGAGGAATCGCGTTCATCACCAGGCCCAGCACCATCAGGACTGGAAAAATCAGGCCGTTGCTGTAGCGGTTGTTGAAGGAGAGTAAATCAGTATCCTCAATCACTGAGGTGTGGCGGGGCAGGGGCAGGGTTTGCTGCCACACCACCTGTCGGCGGCTGTTGAGACCAGAGACCACCAGGGTTTCGGCTTCACCTAACCCCAGGGCGTCTAGATCCTGCTGGGCCAGCAGAGTGTAGACCTGGGCCGCGGCCTGCTTGGGGTTAGTGACCCGCACCGCTGGCCAGCGCAGGTGTAGCTGCTGGCCCTGAAGCACCACCTGGGCTGGTAAGCCCCGACTCTGTAGCCAGGTTTGCAGCGTGGCCGCCCCATCCAGGGATGGCATGCCGCCCGCCTGGGGTAAGTCTTCGTGGGGATGCTCTCCCTCCATGGGGTTGGCTAGCGACTGGGCTGGCTGGGGTGTCGGACTGGCTGCCTCGTTGCTCTCTGGGGTCAGCAGAGACACCTCCACCTGCCAACCTGGGGCGGCACTATCCGTGGGCTCGGCCTGAATGTGTAAGATGCCGATAGAGGCGATTTGCCACTGTTCGACCCGGCGGCGCAGGTAGGGCACCAGCCTGGCTTGATTGGGACTAGTGGCACCCCTGAGGTGTAGATGCAGACAATAGCCGTGGCGCTCAGCCTGCACCGTTATGCCCTTGGGATTTAGGCTCTGGTTAAGCAGCAAAGCGATCGCCGCTGCCTCTCCCTGCCTTGCCTGCTCCAGCCAGTCCGACATTGCCATGATCTACCCGCCGCCATCTGTCTATCCATACTAGCCAGGTTGCCCAATCCGAAAGGCTCTGACTTGGTTGAGGGCGACATAGCAGCCGCTTAGTTCGTCAATCAGGGTGGCGGCGGCGCGGCTATCGCCCAGGGTGCAGGCAATGGTGAGGTGATGCTGGAGGTGAACAATGGCCCGGCTGTAGTCGTGGATGGCCCGGCTGGCGCTGGTCAACTGGGTCAGAATGCGGCGAGTGGTGTGGTTGTCAACCACGGCTGAGGGGTGGCCCTGGTAGAGGGCAAGAAAACTTTCGTAGCATTCGATGGCCTGGGTGTAATGCTGCAAGGTGTGATAGGTATTGCCCAGGTTTTGCAGGATCTGCAACTGTACGGTAGTATCCTGCAACGCTCTGGCCATCAGCAAACTGGCCTCATAGAGCGTGGCGGCCTGCCGGGTCAGGCCCTTAGCCCGGTAGACCATGGCCAGGTTGTTGAGGGCGCGCATTTCGGCAGGGCGATCGCCCACCTGCCGGGCCAGTTTCAGACTTTTGCCCATGTAGTTTAGCGCCTGCTGCAAGTCGCCCAGGTGCCGGTAGCTGTTGCCCAGGTACTCCAACGCCTGCTGCATGGTGGCAACATCCCTCAGCCGGTGGGCCAGTTTCAGGCACTGGCGGCTGTAGTCGGCGGCCCAGAGGTAATCGGCCAGGCGGTAGTATCCCCCGGCAAAGGCCAGTAAAACCTGGGCCTCACCGGCCTGATCGGCCAGTTGCCGGTAGGTCTGAAGCGCCTGCTGCAACAGCCCCAGGGCAGAGGCATACTGGCCCTGGCGAAAGTGGGTCTTACCCTGTTTGAGCCGCTGAGCCGCCTCCGTAACCAGGTACGGACGATCAGCGGCTACCGGGCCAGAGGGGCCAGGGGCCAGGGGCGGGCGGGGGCGGGAAACGGTGTCTTCTTCCACCAGGATCAGGGTAGGACGGGGTGCCGACGAAAACTGGGATTTCATAGGCCGATCGCAGCGGTACTGCGGAGACAAACAAGCCGCTCGTAAGAGTTCCCCAGTTGGGCCTGTTCATTCTCGACAGATGGCCCAGGGGAGAGCGACGATGCTTCATACTAATTTCACATAGGTATAAAGAAACACCGTGCAACCACATATCTAACCCTGATTTAGCTCCCAGGCAAAGTCCGAGAATTACCGGAGAGCTGTTTACTATGGTAGTGATGCGTTAACCGATGGCGTGGCCCGTGGCCGACTCTCCCTTTCAGGATGAAACTCTGTTGTTTGACCCGAGCGCCTCGGCTGACCCGGGGCTGTCGGTGGTGTTTGCCTTCCCCAACGAGTACAGCGTTGGCATTACCAGTCTGGGCTATCAGGTGGTGTGGGCCACCCTGGCCCAGCGTGCCGATGTAGTCGTCAGCCGCCTGTTTACCGACCACCACGAGCCCCTGCCCGCCCAGCCCGATTTGCTGGGCTTTTCAATGTCCTGGGAGCTGGATTATGTGAACGTCCTCACTCTGCTGGAATCGCTGCACATTCCCTTACGAGCGGAACAGCGAGATGACAGCCATCCCCTGGTGTTTGGCGGTGGCCCGGTGTTGACCGCCAACCCGGAACCCTTTGCCGCTTTTTTTGATGTGATTTTGCTGGGGGATGGCGAAACTCTACTGGATGACTTTCTGGATCAGCTAGTGGCTGTGCAGACGGCCAGCCGGGCCGAAAAACTACGCCATCTGGCCCAGGTGCCGGGGGTCTACGTTCCGGCTTTGTACCAGGTTACCTACGATGGGCCAACCGGAGCCATCCTAGCCATTGAGCCAACGGCGGCGGTGCCCGCCACGGTGCAAAAGCAAACCTACCGGGGCAATGTGCTGTCGGCCTCTACCGTGGTCACCCCCCGCGCCGCCTGGGAAAATATTTTCATGGTAGAAGTGGTGCGCAGTTGCCCAGAAATGTGCCGCTTCTGCCTGGCCAGCTACCTGACGCTGCCCTTTCGTACCGCCAGCCTAGAAGGGTCTCTGATGCCCGCCATCGAACGGGGCTTAGGGGTAACTAACCGGCTTGGGTTGCTGGGCGCGTCTGTTACCCAGCACCCGGAATTTGAGTTCTTACTGGACTACCTCAACCAGCCCCAGTTCGACGATATTCGCCTCAGCATTGCCTCTGTGCGCACCAATACGGTCAACCCTAAGCTGGCGGAAACCCTCACCCGCCACGGTACTCGCTCCATTACCATTGCGGTGGAGAGCGGCTCCGAACGGGTGCGGCAAATCGTCAACAAAAAACTGGCCACCGATGACATTGAGCAGGCCGCCATTAACGCCAGGGCGGGCGGGCTCAGTGCTATGAAGCTCTACGGTATGGCCGGGGTGCCAGGAGAAACCTTCGACGACCTGGAACAAACCGTGACCATGATGCTCCGCCTGAAAAAAGCCGCTCCTGGTCTGCGCTTGACCCTCGGTTGCAGCACCTTTGTGCCCAAGGCCCACACCCCCTTTCAGTGGTGTGGCGTCAACCCTGAGGCCGAAAAGCGGCTGAAGTTTTTGCAAAAGCAGCTCAGTAAAAACGGTCTGGATTTTCGCCCGGAAAGCTACAACTGGTCGGTGATTCAAGCGTTGATTTCGCGGGGCGATCGCCGCCTCACCCCTCTGCTGGAACAGGTGCGCCACTACGGCGACTCCCTGGGCAGCTACAAACGCGCCTTCAAGGCTATGAAGGGCCAGCTACCGCCGCTGGACTTTTACGTCCACGACACCTGGGCCACCGACCAGCCCCTGCCCTGGGATCACCTCCAGGGGCCGCTGCCCAAGGCCACTCTGGGAAAACATTTGGATAGCGCTCTGGCAATTAATCGAGACTTACAGCCAATTCTTTAGGGATCTGTCAGGAATCAGACGTTAGGACTACTGCTGTTAGGTTTCACTTCGTTTCACCCAACCTACGCGAACTGAACGGATCCTGGCTGACGTTGATACCCAGTGACCGCTGGCTGGCTCTGACTAATTGTGATAAATATTACATAATTTCTCATCTAGTTAAGAGGCCATTATCCCCTCCAAAAACGCAGGAAAATAGAAATAGAGAATCTAGCCTAGCTCCATCTGTCCCAGCAGGGTGTATTCACCTCAAGACCGTGCTACACCCCACGCCAAATAGAGCTAGATCAAGTCTGCGCTTCGTTTTTGATACACATTATTGCTAAATCAGGAGGGTCCTATGACTAGGCGTTCCTCAAAACTATTGGCCACTATGGTGTTGCCCTGGCTGCTGACGGGTTGCATCAGCGTTTACACCACTCCCCAGGACGACCCCATTAGCGTGCCGCCACCGCCAGGCCCGGAGACCATTGACCCCACAGGGCCGGTGGGCGAAGGCCCGGAAGCAGAGGCGTTGCCTTCTGGAGCGGTTACCCCTACGGAACCAGTGGACACCATCAAAGCCACGCCCGAAAACCCCATACCAGGACAACTCAGGGCACGCTATAGCACGTCCAACATCAATATTCGCGAAGGCCCGGCGACAACCTATGCGGTGCTTTTCAAAGCCCATCCTAATGACACCGTAATGATTATCAATGAGGTGCAGGGGGCCGATGGCTATCAGTGGTACCAGGTTAAGCACAGCAGCCAGGGCTGGATCAGAGAAGACTTACTGATTTTGCAGGAAGGCATAGCAACGGTTACGGCTGACCAGGCCCGATCTCTGATTCACGTTCGCGAAGGCCCCAGCCAAATCTATCGGGTTATTCATGGAGCCAGGGTAGGAGATCGCTTCCCAGTCCTGGATCAAGCCTGGGACGGCGAGGGTAATGTCTGGTATCGCCTCGACCTAACCTACAGCGGTTGGGTCAGGGAAGACTTGATTACCAAGGGTACAGCCACCTTCAACTAGTCAGGCTGGCAACAATGCCTCCACCAATTCCAAAAATCCGTCCACCTCGGAACTGGGGGTCACATAGGCGGGCTGGTGGGTAAGCTGGCTCCCGTAATGCTTCACATTGGCCACGCCTACCGAGTGGGGGAAAATCTGCGGGTTAAAGAGACTTTCATCGTTGGGGCTGTCGCCAACGGTGAGCACCTCAGCCGGGGAGATCTGAGGAAAGTGCCGTTGGAGCACCGTCTTCAGCCCGGTGGCCTTAGACTGCCCAACCCGAAAAATATGGCACTGCACGGTGCTGTAGGTAAAGCCCCAGCCCAGGCCATGGCAAACCTGACTGATCTGAGCCAGCTCGGCCTCAGTCAGGTGGCCGATTTCAAAGGTCCAGTCGGTGAGGCGAAAGCGATTATCCGCAGACTCCCGCAGGGGAGGATAGTGCTGCTGGAGCTGGGCAAAAACTGCGCCTAGCTGCTGCCGGTGAGCGGTCAGGTCGGCAATTTCGCTCAGGAATTGAGGCTCCGCTGGATCAGCCATCCGGGGAAAATAGACGCCGCCGTTTTCGGCCATGGCCCCGGCAATGGGCAGGTAATGGGCCAGACCGCTGACCCAACCGGCAGAGCGCCCCGTCACAATCACCACCGGCCACCCCGCTTGTTGCAAGCGCGCTAACCCACGCAGCAAATCGGCGGTAAACTGGCTCTGGCGGGTCAGCGTGCCGTCCATATCTGTTGCTATTAGGCGAACTGCGGCAGGTTGGCTCAAAAACTTAGCCGCGGCTAGCGGTTGCAATGGGCGCATCGGTTTTACACTGAGTGACTACGGTTGAAAGAACAGGCTTTGGGGGCAAAACCCATGACTATGGAAACGCTAACACCCGATCAGCGCAATAACTATTATTTGATTGAAGCTGGCCGGGTGGGCATTCACAAGCCGATTTTGGCCGCGCTCTATGCGGTGCAGGGCCAACCCCCGCTGGCGGATGGCGAGAAGGGACTGGGCATTGCCCCCATCCACCGGGTGGATATTGACGAGGTCAACACTTTTCCGGGCCAGGTGCAGTTTGCCGCCAACACCCTCCGCAGCTTAACCAATGTCCTGGTTGAGCAGGGCTGGCCCACCACCGACATCTGGGATACCAGTGCCGGACGCTACGCGGATCGTTTGCTAGAGGCCATAGCCAACGGTTTTACCCCTGAAGCCAACGACCGCGATGCCGCCCAGCTTGAACCCAGCGACCCGGCGGCTCTGCGCCAGGCTTACCTGGATGATATTGCCACCGACTACAGCGGCGCTCAACTCCCCCAGAGTCTGGCCTCCCTGGATGCGGTGCTGCTGGCCTTTGCCGAACGGGTGCCCCCCAACTACGGACGGCTGGATTTTCAGCGCCAGGCCCTGATGGAGGCGGTGCGGCTGTGGCGACAGTTG
>CAYUBC010000051.1:0-8352 GCA_964442885.1 uncultured bacterium
GCAATGTAATAAACCACCGGCACCTGGGGCTGCTGGGTCTTGAGGTACTTCCCCATCACCAGGTTGGGGTTCATGTAGTCAATTAGAATCGCTAAATCTGGCGGGTGGGTGGCCAGGGCTTGACGAGCCTGCCGCTGCAAGCGCCAGGTGGGAAGCAGATAGGGCAGAGCCTCAAAAACTCCCACCGAGCCAATGGTGACGGTTTCGCCCAGCAGGGTAGCCCCGGCCTTAGCCATGCGCGGCCCACCCAGGGCGGTAATCTCAAGCTTGAGGTTGCGCTCAGCCGCCACCTGATGGAGCGCCTCAATCAGCAGGGCCCCCTGCAAATCTCCAGACACTTCGCCAGTGCTGATGAAAAGTCGCGTCGGGCGATCGCTGGTCTGCCCCATTCTCCTACTCACGCTCCTGGCTATTCGTCATCGCTGGAGCGTCCCCCACGTTTGCGGCCTGGGGTGGAGCCACGCCGGTTTGGTTGCTGAGAGGAGGCTCGCAAAAATTGCACAAAATGCCGTACCAGGTCATTGTCTTCCCACTGGTCAAGCTTGTCTAAGGCTTCGCTGAAGGATTCGCCGGAGCGATAAACCAGCCGATAGGCCTGCTTCAGCTGACGATAATCCTGCCCATCGTGCTGATTAGCTAGCCCAGCTCGCTGCAGGCCCACCTGGTTGAGTCCCCGCACCAGGGCCGGATTGCCGTTCACCATTGTGTAGGGGGGCACGTCGCGGTCAATACGGCTGAGGCCGCCGATGTAGGCATAGCGACCAATTTGGACAAACTGATGAACGCCCACCAGTCCACTAATCCGCGCCCAGGACTCAACGTAGACATGGCCAGCCAGGGCTACCGAGTTGGCAATGACAACCTGGTCTTCAACAACGCAGTTGTGGGCGACATGGCAATAGGCCATCAGCAGATTATGACTACCCACCCGAGTAGCAGAACCGGCGTTGGTAGCCCGGTTGATGGTGACACTTTCCCGAATGAGGTTGTAATCGCCGATTTCGACCTGGCTCATAGAGCCGTCGTACTTGAGATCTTGCGGTTCCAGGCCAATGGCCGCCCCCGGAAAAATCCGGTTATGCGCCCCAATGGTGGTTTGGCCATCGATGACCACGTGGGCACCAACATGAGTTTCGGGGCCAATGGTGACCTGCTCACCAATAACCGCATAGGGGCCAACTCGAACTGTCGGGTGGAGCTCAGCCCCCCTATGAATAACCGCCGTGGGGTGAATCAGGGTAGTAGTCAAGGACTTGCCTCCGGAAGCCAGCGTGAGATACACACACAACCATTAACTTGCCTGCCCCAAAGTTTAGGCAGAGTCAACAACAGAAAACATCAGTTCGCCTTCGCAAACGAGTTGCCCATCTACCTCGGCCCGGCCCTGCATTTTGCCAAACCGCAACCGCTTGATAGCCAGCAATTCTACCGTCATAATCAACTGGTCACCAGGGACCACGGGCCGCCGAAACCTGACTTTATCAATGCCAGCAAACACACACAGGCCATCAACCCCAGGAATTTGGGTCAGCACAATCCCCCCGACCTGAGCCATTGCTTCCACAATCAGCACGCCCGGCATGATTGGTCGGCCTGGAAAGTGCCCTTGAAAATGGGGCTCGTTGAAGGAAACGTTTTTAATGCCCGTTGCCTGCTTCCCCGGCACATAGTCGATAATGCGATCTACCAGAGCAAAGGGATAGCGGTGGGGCAATAGGGCATAGATTTCTTCAGCAGAGTAGGTTTGCTTAACGGGCTCCGCCGCTAAGTTGAGCCCTCCAGCTGGTGGGGCTCCCAGGGCACTAACGGTGGCAGATACAGGACTTGAGGATGTTACGTCGATCACGGTGATTTGGGGACTTAATTAAGCTCGGCAGGTTCAATCGATTGGCCCTAGGCCAGGGTCAGTATTGATCCCTTAATTGTGCCACTATACCGCCTCTGGGGGACAGGCAAGGGCCGATTGGATAGCTCGACCCAGCGCCACGTGGAGGCGGTGGCTGGCCTTGTAGGCGACCACATGGGCCTGGGGTAGCCCACCCAGCAGGCTGAGATCGCCAATCAGATCTAGCAGTTTATGACGCACGGGCTCATTGTCAAACCGCAGCGGCGGGTTGAGCCAACCTTCCTGGCTACACACTAGAGCGTTTTCCAAACTGCCGCCCTTAATTAACCCCTGACGCTGCAAATACTCAATCTGGTGGGCCAGGCCAAAGGTGCGGGCGGGGGCTACCATAGCCGCAAAGCCCTCGGCAGCGTAGGGGTCGGCCTGGGGTGACCAGGTAAACCACTGCTGGCCAATGGCGGCCACTTCAAAGTCAATGCCATAGGTGAGGCGAGGGGCCACCGCTGGAAAGGCAGCCACCCAGGCATCGCCATCCTGTACCGTTACCGGCTGAAATAGCACCCGGGGCGATCGCGCCTCTCCCTGAACCATTGCCCCTGCCGCCTGAATGGCCTCCACCCAACCCAGCGCCGACCCATCCAGCAGGGGGACTTCTGGGCCAGTGATTTCCAGACGAGCGTTGTCGATGCCGGTGCCAACTAGAGCGGCCAGCAGGTGTTCCACAGTGCGGACGGTGGCATCATCCTGCCGTAGCTCGGTAGACAGTACAGTTTGGTCAACCGCGCCCAGGGTGGCTGGGATGAGGGGCTGGTCGGGTAAATCCGTGCGGACAAAGTAGCGGCCTGCTCCCACCGGGGCCGGGGCCAGGGTAACGGTAACGGACTCGCCAGAATGCAGCCCTACCCCCTGCCGCGATATCGGACTGGCCAGGGTGGTCTGGGCGGAGGTCACCGCCATCCTCAGCGGTAGCGATAGGGTATCTGGACTAGCCATTAGAACCGCTCTCCTATACCGAAGTGAATGCGTCCTTGCCCCTGGTCGTTAAAGCCATAGTCAATTCGCAGTGGCCCTAGCGGAGTTTGTACCCGTACCCCAGCGCCATAGCCAAAGCCACTGCCAGGTTTGCCCCGCGATGGCCCGGGTGCCCCTGGCACAGCATTACCGCTGCCCAGGTCAGTACCGGCATCTACAAACAGCGCCCCACCCAGGAAAGAAAACAGCGGGAAACGGTATTCCGCCGTGAACTGAGCATAGCTACGACCACTCCCCACTTCGCCCTCGTCGTAGCCGCGAATGGAGTTGGTGCCGCCCAGGGCAAAGGCTTCGTAGGGCGGCACATCCCCCAGGATGGTACCAAGCTGGACATTAAAGGCCAGGGCCTGGGGCCCTTCTGTAAAGTTGAGAAAGCGCACCGGAATGTACTGGCTATAGCTACCCCGCAGCCGGTTCATGAAGATGCTGCCGCGACCCAAGGGCACGGATTGTTCAGCATTCAGACGTAGAATGCTGCCCCGGGTGGGGTTAAAGGCGTTATCGCGGCGATCTAGGGTGGCGCTGAGGGGGAAGGTCCACAGGTCGTCTACGCCGGTGCCACTGGCGGTGAGGGGGTTACCTGCGGCATCAGTGGCAAAGACAGCGCCATCGGCATCGCGGGAGGATACATTCTGCACCAGGGTGCCAACCGCGAACGTCCAACCGTCCCCAACCGGGCGACTAAAGCTAATCCCGCCTCCAAAGCGGCGGATGCGGACGCGATCGCCATTGGCCAGATCAACGGGGTTTGGCCCACCATCAAAGTTGAGGTTAATGACGCTGCGGGCAAAGCCGTTCACCGTGTAGGAAGTGCGGAAGGGATCCCCAGCAATCCAGGGATCAGTGAAAGAAACGTCAAACAAAATGTCGCGGGTGCTGAGCTGAGCCTCAGCGGTCAGCTTTTGGTTATTACCACCAAAGTTGTCCTGGCGGTAGCTAACGGTGCCGAAGATATCTCCAGTGAAGTTAAAGCCCAGGCCCGCCGCCACTGAGCCCGTACTGCGCTCGGTGACATTAACAATTAGCGTCACCTTGCGGGGGTCTTCAGTGCCGGGTTCCAGCCCTGGCCTGACATCTTCAAAGATTTGCAGCCCAAACACCCGCTGAAAGTCTTGCTCGATCTGCGTCTGGTTGAAGACATCACCCGGCTGGGTGGCAAACTCGCGGGTGATGATGTAGTCGTGGGTGCGGCCTTGAATGGGGTTCCCCTCCTCATCTACAGCCTCGCCGTCTTCGTTGAAGAAGCGCACCTGGATGCTTTCGATTACCCCTTCAGCCACCTCCAGGGTAACTACGCCGTCATCTGAAACGCGGGGAGCTGCTACTACTTGGGCCAGCACATAGCCATTGTCCTGGTACCACTGGTTAAGTTCAAGAATGCCGTCCTGAAAGTCGAGCAGGTTGATGATGTCGCCCTTTTGCTCGGCAAAAATTTCATCCACTATCTCCTGGGGCAGTACTTCGTTCCCCTCCACCCGCACATCGGTGAGGATGGGGTTGGGCTGCACCAGAAACGTCACCCGAACGCCCAGGTCAGTGTCCTCCGGCAGCGCGTCTACGTCGGCAAAGACCCCAGTCGCAAAGATGCTGTTGATATCCTGCTGCAACTGCGTCCGGGTGGTGGTGCGTCCGGCCCGAGTTTCAACCACGCTGTAAACCAGGTTGATGAGTTCCGGGTCAAGTTCCTCGTCACCCGGGTTAGCCACCAAAACCTCAGCCACCAGCACGCGGGGTTCGGGTTCGGGTTCAGCCGCCTCGGGGTCGGGGGTTTCCTCCTCGGCCTCAGCCGGAGCCTCCTCTCCGGGCTCGGTAGAGTCGGCCTCGGCGGGGGGGGCCTGCTCAGCCGGGGCCGACTGCTGATTTCGGCGTTCTACAGCACCGTCCAGGATCTGCTGGGCTTCAACGGGGGAAATTTCCCTGGGGCCAGAGCGACCGGGGTTTGGGCTGGGGGTGGCCTCCGGAGCGGCGGGAGCTTCTGGAGTAGTCTGAGCTAAGCTAGGGCTGAGGCTAATGTCTACGAGGTTAGTCGCCGCCGCTGATGGCGCTACGGAGTCGGGGCGATAGTCGTCAATTACCGCTTGCAAATCTTGCTGAAAATCTGGCCCGAAGGATGCGGCCTGGGTTTCGGGCAGACTTGGCAGTATTGAGTTCGGGGCAAACTCAGGCCCAGCATAGGATCCCTGGGGCTGGTCGGGTGGCAGCAACAAAGCAGCGCTACTAGCGGCGCTGGCCTCCGGTTCCTGCACCAGGCTGGGTTCAGCCGCAGAGGTCGAAGACTCAGCCTCTGGCTCGGCTTGGGCTGGCGTTACAGTTAGCCCAACCAAGCCTGACGCTGCTAAAACGGCTAAAAACTGAGGAGATACCCGCATCCAAACATACCTGCTAACAACATCCACACACCATCAGCCCCCTCACCGCTACTCAATGAGGAACGGGAAACCCTGCTGACCAGCCCGACGCCCAACAATCGGACAAATTCTACCGCATTGGTGGCGTTAATTCTTGGCCGATTGTGCCGTAACTCGTTCCAGCACCCGCTGATAGGCTTGCTCAATCTGACCCAAATCTTGCCGAAATCGATCTTTGTCCATAACCCGCTGGGTTTCATCGTCGGTAGATTGATCCCACAGGCGACAGGTATCGGGGCTAATTTCATCCCCCAAGAGAATTTGCTGATTCTGGTCAAGCCCAAACTCCAGCTTGAAATCCACCAGGGTAATGGCGCAACTGGTAAAGAACTCGGTCAAGATTCGGTTAATGTCTAGGGCTTGACGGCGCAGGGTTTCGATCTGTTCCTCAGCGGCCAGGTTCATGGCCCGTAATCGCTCCAAGGTCAGTAACGGATCGCCCAGCTCGTCGTTTTTGTAGTAGAACTCCACCAGGGGCGGAGTAAGCACCTGACCCAGGGGTAGCCCGGTCTGGCGACAGAGGCTGCCAGCGGCCAGGTTTCGCACCACAACTTCGACGGGGATAATGGTTAGAGTTTTGACCCGCATTTCGCGATCGCTCACCGTCTCCAGCCAGTGCGTAGCTACTCCCGCAGCCTCCAGCAGCTTGAACAAATGGGTAGAAATAGCGCAGTTAATCTTACCTTTGTCTAAAATCTGCCCCCGCTTTTGGGCATTGAAAGCAGTGGCATCGTCCTTAAAGTAGGTGAGCAGCACGGTTGGATCATCGGTGGCGTAGATGATCTTGGCTTTGCCTTCGTAGAGTTTTTCACCGGACATAGCACAGGAAAACCGTAATGGGGCCTACCTATACTAGCGGTATTTTTTGGCAGATTAGCGGCGGCGGCACCGAGTCAGATATAGCCCCAGCAGGGCAGCGGTAATCCCCGACAGAGCCGGGCCATTAGGCACAGACTGGGGTTGAGATTGAGCCTGAACTAGCGGTGAGGGATCCGCCTGGACGGCCAATCGCACCAGGGGAGCGGTTTCTGGAATGTCTACCGGGGCAGACGGCAGGGTGGATGCGACCCGATTGAGATCCTCGTCGTCAAAATTCAGGGATGGCGGGGGCAGAGTTTCCGTGGGGTTGGCGGGGGCCAGTGCCAGGGGCTCACTCCCAGAATCGATAGGCCAGGCCGGGGGGATCGTCTCTAGATTGATGACCGGCTCGGTAGAACCTGGTTCTACCTCTGGCTCAGGCAGACCGGGGTTCTCCAGAACTGGCAGGGCTGACGATTTGCTTGGGGGCTCAAACAGCGGCTCAGGGGCGGGAGCCGCAAAAGCAACCCAATCAGGCTCACTGTCTTGAAAAGCTGGCAACGGAGTGGGTAAGCCGAGAGCGCCACCAGTTGCTAGCCCATCGGCAGTTGTGCTGGTCAGCGGGCTGTCTCTGGCAAAGTCGATTTGGCTGGGGTTGAGCTGGCTGAGCCTGGCCCCATCGGGGGTGATGTCGCTGAGGCGGGTCGGCGAGGCCCGAAAGCCGCCATCGGTCATCAGATTGTTGCTGGCCCCTGCCCCAAAGCCCGCGTGGGTCAGCCCCAGGTTATGCCCAATTTCATGGGCGACCGTATCAAGCCGCCCCTGGCCGTTGTTGAAATCCAAAATGTTGTCGCTAACCACAATGCCGTTCTGGTCAATCCAGGCCAGGCCGAGGGTTTCTGCAAAAGGCTCAAAGTCAAAAATTTCCTCGACAAACCAGAGGTTGATCGGGCCAGTGCTGCGAGTAGAAAAGGGATGCCGCCCGTAGGCTCCGGCCCCGCCCGCAAAGGAAAGCTCGGCAAACTCGTCCTGGGTGTCGATGGTGAGGAAGCGGCTGACATTGAGCCGATTGGGGTTTAGAAAGTTGAGGGCCAGGTCGGCCTGCTGCCAAATTTTGCGGGTGGCCTCCTCAAACAGGGCCAGGTTAGCACAAAGCAGGCCCCCGTCATCGCAGACCTGGATCGGCTGAATGCTCAGAAATCGCGTGGGGCGGCTACTGCCAGTGCTGGCTTCGCCGGTGCAGGCTACCAGGGTGGCCGACAGCCCACAGAGAATGAAAATTCTGGATTTAACAGCCGTAGTTCCCATTGGCACCAGCTCAGAAACGTTTACAGAATTGACCACTGGTGGAGAATCCAGCTCTAATCCGCAAAACTACTGACACCTTAGACGATGCTTACCCCCCTGACCTAAGGGGAGGCGGAAGCTTCACCAAAAATTTGTTGAAACAGCCCCTTAGTTTGCCGTTCCCCTAAAATTAGCTGTTGCAGCAACTGGTACTGCCACTGAGGCATAGATCTCTGCTCATCCCTAGCCACCTGCGTCAGTTGATGCACCTGAGTCAGGCTGGCCGCCGCCGCTTCATTGGCCCCCGCCATCCAGAGCGCGGCAGGATGCTCCCAGCCTTGGAGAAATTCATCCAGCAGCACCCGATGAGTGTCGTTGAGCTCATGGCCGCCAATCTCCCAACCAGCGGCCCAGTGCTCTGCGGTTATGATTTGGTGCAGCCCACGCCGAGGTTTCGTAGCCGCCTGTAGGGCTTTGTCCGTCAGGGCTTTCCAGGAGTCTGCCAATAGCCCCGGCAGCGCCCACAGGCTAGCCTGGTCAGCCAGGGCCAGGGCCAGGGCTTCAACCTCGGCGTCGCCGCTTTGCTGACTGTCCTCGGTCAGGCCCTGTAGCAGCGGAGCGAGAAGTTCTCGCTCCAGGGCTTGGGTTAAGGCCACTGCGGCCCCAGAGTAATCCCCCCTGGACGGATCGGCCTGGGCCAGCCAGGCATCCCGCTGCTGAAAGGCCGTGTAGAGATCCTGCTGGGTCTGGGCCGCCAGACAAAACCAGACCCCATCCCCCAGGGTAGCCCGCACCTGCTGACGTAGGGTCTGGGGATCAACCGCCACCGGCGGCGGGGTGGTTTGCCCAGCCTGAGCTGAGGCCGTAGTAACCGGGCGAGGACTGGCTTCTACAGAGGACGGTTTGGGCTGAGAACGCGGGGCCATCTTCTCTGACGCGGGGCTGGCCCGGGTTGAGTCGCCCTGGTTTGAACGGCCCTGG
>CAYUBC010000051.1:8452-12678 GCA_964442885.1 uncultured bacterium
CTTCTCTGACGCGGGGCTGGCCCGGGTTGAGTCGCCCTGGTTTGAACGGCCCTGGCCAGGCTCAGCCGAACCCTGGCCCTGAAGCTGGGCAATTTGCAGCTTCAACTGCTGAAGCTGGCTATCCTGCTCCGCTAGCTGCGCCTCTCTGACCGCCAAAAGCTGAGTAAGGCGCTGAATTTCCAGCGCATTGGTGCCCGCCTGAATCAGGTTGGCATAGTGGGCCTCGGCTATATCGATAGACTTGGGTGAACTGCCAGGCAAATCGAGAAAACCTTGACCAGCCGCCAGGTCAACCCGCAATACCTGGCCATCCGGGTTGCTGATGGCAAACTGCTGAGCAGTCTGCCCTTCGTCAGGCATCGCCCAGTAGCGGCGCTGGCTGTAGACAAATTCCGCCCGTGGGGAGGATGCCTCCGTCGTCGCTGTTGTGGCAGCTAAACCAGCTACCGGAGGCGAAATGGGAGCCGCTGCCTCAATGGGTCTAACCGCTGGGGCTGCCTCAGCGGGAGGGACGGGGGAAGCAGAGGGTTGGGCCTGGGTCGGGGCCACGGGCAAGATGTCATGATCGGGCTCTAAGCTCGGCGGCGGCGTTACCCCAGCCGCCGGAACCCGGCCAATTGTCGGTAATGATGGCCCTCGCTTAGCCGCTGGCATTGGGGCTTGGCTCGCCAACGGCCCCGGCCCTTCGGCCACTAACGGCGGCTGGTCTGACCGTGATGGCTCGGCAGCACTGTTCCGCCTGGGGCTGGCTGACCGGGCCGAGGCGGTCGGCTTAACCACTGGCTCTGGGCCTAAATTTCCGCTACTAATCCGTGCTCCCACTAGCTCCAGCTCAACGGTGGTTAGCCCCTGCCACTCGTTCTGCTTGAGCTTATAGGCCACATCCAGCCGTTTGGGTAGAGGAAAGTAGTCTCCCCAGCGCCAGGCGATCGCCTTAACCGTGGCTCCGCTGCTTTCCCGCAGCGTCAGTTTAAGGTGTTCGCCGCCGCGTCCCACCACCTGCTGCTCCAGGATGTGAACGTCAGGAGTCCAGAACACTGGCTCTGAATTTTCAATGCCGCAGGGGTGGAGATGGTCGATCTGCTCGTAGAGGGTCTGGTCGATTTCCCCCAGGGTGGCCTGGGCATCAATGGCCACCAGGGGCTTGAGCAAATCGGGCGACAGGTGCTGGCCGGCGTAGTTGACCAGACGCGATTTGACCTGGCGCAGGTGCTTGGCTAAAAAGGAAAAGCCCCCTGCGGCCCGGTGTCCGCCAAACTTTTCCATCAGGTCGCCGCAGGTTTGCAGCGCCTCAAAGACATCAAACTCAGGAATGCCCCGGGCCGATCCTCGAATCACTTTTTGCCCATCGTCTTCATAGGTGCCGATGAACACCGGCACGCCGTAGCGCTCCACCAGACGCGAGGCCACGATGCCGATGACGCCGTGGTGCCAGTTGGGCTGCACCACCAGCAGCACTCGCTCTTGCTCCAGATCAACCACCCCTAGCTGCTGCTGCTGTTCGCACCAGGCGATCGCCTCCTGCTCAATCTGCTGGCAGAGTTCCTGTCGGGTGGTGTTGATCTGTTCGCACTGCATGGCCCGTTCCAGAGCCGTGCCCACATCATCCGTGGTCAGCAGGTCGATAACAATCTGCGGGTCACTGATTCGCCCTACCGCGTTGATCCGTGGCCCCAGGCGAAAGCCAATGTGTTCGGGCTTGAGGGGTTTGCTCTGGTCGGCCAGCCCCGCCACCTGAATCAAGGCTTGAATGCCAAGAATGCGAGACCTGGGCAGCAGCCCCAGCCCCCGCCGCACCCAGCGACGATTCACCCCTGTCAACGGGGCCAGGTCGGCAATGGTGCCCAACGTAAATAGTTCTAGCAGCGGCGCAGTTAAATCCTGGGTTTGATCCAACGCCTGGGCCAGGCACACCGCCAGGATGTAGGCCACCCCCACCCCGGCCACCCCCCGGTAGGGAGAAAACTCAGGCAGCAGCTTGGGGTTCAGAATGGCGTTAGCCGGTGGCAGTTGGGGGGGAATGTCGTGGTGGTCGGTAACAATCACGGCTAGTCCCAGCTCCCGCGCCCGCTGAATGGGGGCGCAGGCGGCAATGCCGTTATCCACCGTGAGAATCAAACTCACCCCGTTAGCGTGGCAGTCCTCCACGATCCGCTGGTTAATGCCGTAGCCCTCGTTCATGCGGCTGGGAATGAGGTAGCTGACGTTGGCCCCCAAAATCCGCAAGGCCCGCAGCAACAGAGCCGTGCTGGTCATGCCATCGGCATCGTAGTCGCCACAGATGACGATGGGCTGCCCGGCTTCGATGGCCTCAATCAGCAAATCTAGGCTTACCGCCAGGTCAGGAAACTCCATCAGCGGCGACGGCAACTGCTGCCGCTCAGGGTTCAAAAAATCCACCGCCTGCTCAGGGGTGACAATCCCTCGCCCTACCAGCACCTGGGCCAGCAAGGGCGGCAGTCCCGTAGCCTGGGCCAGTCCTTCTACCAATACGGGATTAACCGCCGACAGGTGCCAGCGCTGCCGGGGTAGACCTGGCCGGGCAGCACTGGTAGCGGGCTGCCCAGAGGTTTTACCAGAGGCCAGAATCGAACCCTCGGCAGAGGAAACAGGGGAAGCGAAATCAGAGGCGGAGTCAGTCACCGGTTAAACTACTAGATCGCGTGAACTAATCATAATCCGGATGCCCCCATGAAAAACGGGGCTATACCCAGCTAGTTATACCGTGAGGTGTCGAAATTCGGCGCGCGATCGCCCCGGCTCCCCGTACAATGAGGGATGGATTTTTGACGTACAGGACTTTCAGAGGAGAGCAGCCATGCCACAGGCCGTAGGATCCCTTGAGACCAGGGGGTTCCCCCCGGTACTTGCCGCCGCTGATGCGATGGTGAAAGCAGGGCGAGTAACCCTGATTGGCTACATTCGGGCTGGGAGTGCCCGCTTTGTGGTCAACATTCGCGGTGATGTATCTGAGGTGAAAGCGGCCATGGCGGCTGGGGTTGAGGCGGCAGAAAATACCCCAGGCGGCATTTTAGAAACCTGGGTGATCATTCCCCGGCCCCACGAAAACGTAGTGGCGGTACTGCCCATTGACTTTACTGAAGAGGTCGAAGTTTTCCGCCAGGCGGTGGAAGTGCCGATTTTACCTGGCGCTACGGGGCGATAAGGCGAACCCCGCCCTCGAATCCTGATTTTTTGGATGTACCGGATCCCTGGCTTTCCTGGAAAGCTCAGGGATTTGTTTTTGCGGCATTAGGGCGTGTCCTCAATTACGACCAGACGCCTTTTGCTATAAGCGTTGCCACGCCCGCCTTAAAAACCAGGCTAGGGGCTGTGGCCGTTGATTTCTGAGCCATCAGCCGCTCATGGATGACAGCCCTTAGCATTTTTCTCTCACAGAATCAAATTTAACGTTTTGATACAAAGCTGAGAGAAGCTATCGCAGCGTATTGTAAATTCTGTTTACAAAGTCAGGCTCGGTTTATTTCAAATTATGTCACCTGATGCTCCTAAGCCTTATCTGGCAAGGTTTTCTGGTACAAACTTGAATAGGCTGCCGTTTTTGCCTTTGTTACAAAATATTTCCTCTATAGGAGCGGTTGGGTTTTTTCTATAGTGGGCCTCTGTCCTGCTTAACCCCCTGCGCCCGTAGCCCCAGTTGCGAAAGGAGTTTTACTGCATGTTCACCCACGTTAAGCCCACTGTGCGACACATCGCCCCCGATGAACTGAACGGGCGTTTGCTGGTCAAGGTGGTCTATGTGGTTCTGGAGCCTCAGTACCAGAGTGCTCTGTCTGCCGCCATCCGCTCTATTAACGCCAGCAACCCCCAGGTGGCGATCGAGGTCAACGGCTACCTGATTGAAGAACTGCGCGATGCCGCCAATTACGAGTCCTTTAAGCGCGATGTGGCTGAGGCCAACGTATTTATTGCCTCGCTGATCTTTATCGAAGACCTGGCCGACAAGGTGGTAGAAGCCGTTCAGCCGATGCGCGACCAGCTGGATGTGGCGGTGTGCTTTCCCTCCATGCCCCAGGTGATGCGGCTGAACAAAATGGGCAGCTTCTCCATGGCGCAACTAGGCCAGTCGAAGAGCATGATCGCCTCCTTCATGAAAAAGCGGAAGGAGAAGTCTGGGGCAGGCTTCCAGGATGCCATGCTGAAACTACTCCGTACCCTGCCGACGGTGCTCAAGTATCTGCCGGTTGAAAAGGCCCAGGATGCCC
>CAYUBC010000052.1:0-12677 GCA_964442885.1 uncultured bacterium
AAACCCGCAACGTGCAGGTGCATAAATTTGTCTGCACCGGCACCCTAGAAGAACGCATCCACGACATGATCGAAAGCAAAAAAGCCCTGTCGGAGCAGGT
Organism: uncultured bacterium; assembly: GCA_964442885.1. Lineage (GTDB taxonomy): Bacteria > Cyanobacteriota > Cyanobacteriia > Phormidesmidales > Phormidesmidaceae > Nodosilinea. Next base: position 101 of record CAYUBC010000052.1, read on the forward strand.
GGTCAGCGCTGGCGAAACCTGGCTGACGGAACTGGATACCGACCAACTCCGTACCCTGCTGCTGCTGGATCGTTCAGCCGTCATCGACGAGGCAGACTGAGGCTCAACTGCCCCGGGTGAGGAGCGTTGATGGATCATTGTCCCTCGGCCAGGTTATCCAAGCCCAGCTAAATCAAGCCAAGGGCTATTCTGCCCTATCTGCGGGTAGCCTAAAATCAAATTAGTTCGCGCATGAAGGACATCGCATGGCCACCACCGCAGATGACGTTTGGCGTCTCCTTGGCGAATTAACAGAAGCTCAAAAGCGCACAGAGCATCGGCTGCAAGAAACCGAGCGACTCCTGCGAGAGCAATCTCAAGAAACCGAGCGCCGAGTTCGGCAGACTGATCGCCAAATTCAGCGGGTTAGCCAGCAAATTGGCGATTTGGGCAATCGCTTGGGTGAGTTTGTTGAGTGGCAGGTGCGTCCTGCTGCGGTGCGTTTGTTTCAAGACCGAGGCCTTCCCGTTCACGAGCTATTCACCGGTGTTTCCATTCAGCGCGATGGAGAAGGTTTAGAAATTGACCTGCTGGTGGTTAACACTACAGAGGCGGTAGCCATAGAAGTCAAAAGCAAACTCAGCTCAGCCGACGTAGATGAGCATTTAGAGCGGTTGTCTAAGCTCAAACGGCTCATGCCTCGCTATCAAGACGTTAGAGTGATGGGCGCTTTGGCGGCAATGGTTGTGCCGCAGGATGTAGCGCGCTACGCCTATCGCCGTGGGTTGTTTGTGCTGGCTCAGTCAGGCGAGCATGTGGTGATCCTAAATGATGGGCAGTTTGAGCCTCAGGTTTGGTAAGTGCTGCTTGGCAAGGGTAAGGTGATAAGCCCACGACTAGATTAAAGACTCAGATAAAAGAAAAAGTTGAAATGCTACGATAAAATCCTGTAACAAGATGTAACGCTATGGCTTGGCTTTGAGCAGCTAGGGATGAGCCACCTAACCAGGTATTGTCCCTAACCTGGCACTCCAGCTAGCCCGGTTGCGCCACTGGCACAGACTACGATTACACGGATGGCATCTGAGCGTTAAGGTTTTTGCTGATGCTTAATCGCTTCGCCTAGACTGTTTTCTTTGGAGGTACACCATGAAATCCCTCAAGCGCGCTCTGCAACTTACCGCCCTTGGCCTAGCCGCCGCAACGGTAGCCACGGGCTTCGGCACAGCGATGCTGCCCGTCCCAACTCAAGCTCAGACAGGGTTGACTATCTTTGGGGGCATTGAGCCAGAATTCCGGCTTGGCTACTTGATTGATTTCAATGATCCCCGCAGCCGCAATGCTCGCTACTACCTCCACGTGAACCGTGGCAAGCTACCCCGCGAGGTTATCTCCTTGGAAATTGATTATCCTGAAACCTTTGTTGAGCGGCAGGGCCGAATTGATGCCAGCGCCATTGAGCTACGTCGGGGCGACTGGCGCGGTAGTGAAGTGATCCCTGTCAAAGCTGTAGATTGGATTGAGGAAGAAGGGCGCATTGAAATTATCCCTGAACAACCTATCCCAGCGAATACCAATTTTGTAGTGGTGATGTCCAATGTGCGCAATCCAAATCGCTATGGCTACCACTACTTCAACCTGCGGATGATGTTCCAGGGCGATGTCATTGACCAGTACGTTGGCACCTGGCCTCTGGAACTGGGTGCTGGGAATAACCAGTAACTACAGACTCTGCGGGGTATCTAAGGCTGGGGGCAGTGCGCCTGTGAGTGGGACATAGGCGCACTGTCCTTGATTTTGGCTGGCTTATGGTTGTAGCCGTCGCTACTCCACTCAAGCGCTAGCGTTCGCCCTGAAACAGCTCAGGGCGTTATATCAGTGAAGCGCTGACTTAATCGTCGTCGCCATCCTCTTCGTCATCCTCATTGTCGTCGTCTTCATTATCGCCGTCAGGGCTAACTTCGCCAGTCGGTGCATCGTCATCACCGGCATCGGGGGTGTTGGCAGGGCCGCCGCAGGCAGTGGTTACCAAAAGCAAACCCAGAACTAAGGCCAGTAGTTGCAGCGGTTTCCAGCGATTGATCATAGTTAGCTCTACCAGGTATACAACAGGATTTATTGACACTAGAACCGTGCTTCTCTAGCGTCAATAGGCAACTTTCTATTGTGTCGATAGGCAAAAGGGCAAAGGCGCATCAGGGTTCAACCAAGATCAACAATCCTGGTGACTGGCTGAAATTGGTGCTACGATAGAAAACCTGTGACTTTTTAAGACGTACTAGACTAGGCAGTAGAGATAGCCCCATGAGCAAGCGCACCCTAGAAGGCACTAACCGCAAGCAAAAGAGAACATCCGGGTTTCGCGCTCGGATGCGATCTCACACCGGCCAAAACGTTATCAAAGCCAGACGTCGCCGGGGGCGCGCTAAATTAGCGGTTTAGACTCATACCCTTGACTGAGTGCTTCGTCTTTGCGATTCAATTCTGTTTTTGCGGTTAAGTTTAGGATTGGATAGGTCAGTTCAGGGCTACCTCAAAATTAAAAGCTGCGCCCTACTCATCGTTGATAGCAGTGCTACCCAAACCTTATCGGCTCCGGCTTTCCCGTGATTTTTCTCGCGTTTATCAGTCGGGGCGTAAAGCGGTTTCACCCCATTTGGTCGTTCGTGTGCTGAAACGCACTCAAGAGGCTCAGCCTGAGCGGGTTGAGCCTTCCTTTTGTGCTCATGCGTCGCCAGAACCTCTACGAGTTGGCATTGTTGTGAGCCAGAAAGTGAGTAAGCGGGCTGTGGTACGAAATCGCCTTAAACGCCAAATTCGGGCGATTATGGCCACCTTAATTCCAGATTTGCCCCCTAATCTTTGGATTGTCATCAACCTGCGTCCAGGGGCCGACCAGTGCGAATATGGCGAATTTTTGCGAGAATTAAAACAGCTATTGAAACAGTTAGAGGTTATCTATGGGCATTCGTGAGGATGTTTTTTATGAAGGCGGCCCTCACATTGGGGATTTAATCATCAATGTGCTGCTGGGCTTTACAGTCATCTGCTTACCGCTCACAGTGGGGGCCATTAGCCGCGCCCTGTGGCTGCGCTACCGCATTACCAATCGTCGGATTTCCGTCACCGGCGGCTGGCAAGGGCGGGATCGCACCGATATTATCTACTCCGAAATTCGTAAAATCGTCACGGTTCCCCGTGGCATTGGGCTCTGGGGCGACATGGTGGTAACGCTTAAGGATGGTAGTCGGCTTGAACTGCGAGCTGTGCCTAAATTTAGAGAGGTGTACGACTACATCAACGAAAAAATTTCGCCCCAGGCCCAGGCCATAAGCGGAGCTTTAGGGTCCAATTAACTACGGAAACCCCTAACTCTTCCGGTAGGGTTAGAGCCTGATAAGTAAGGTAGATTAGGTAACTGAGCGGTTGATGTCGTAATTCCCCACGGCGGGGTTAGGTGCCCATGGATTTTGGTATTGGATTTCTCTCAAACAACATAATGTTGCCGATCCTGGACTTTTTCTACGGGATCGTGCCCAGCTATGGGCTGGCCATTGTGGCCCTAACGTTAGTGATTCGGCTAGCCCTGTATCCCCTGAACGCCGGGTCAATTCGCAACATGCGCCGCATGAAGGTGGCCCAACCGCTCATGCAGAAGCGAGTTAAAGAAATCCAAGACCGCTACAAGGATGACCCCGCTAAGCTGCAGGAGGAGATGGGGAAGGTCTACAAAGAGTTTGGCAATCCTCTGGCGGGCTGTTTTCCAGTGCTGCTGCAGATGCCGATTTTGTTTGCGCTATTTGCCACCCTGCGGGGGTCGCCGTTTTCGGATGTGGCCTACGACGTCAACTTTCAGGTCTTTCCCCAAGAGAAAATCGAGCAAATTCAGCCTCAAATTTTCACCACGCCCCCTAAGGCTATCTACGTGTCTGATGGGGCGCACTTCCCGATTTCAGCGGTGGTGCCCGGCGGCAACAAGCTAGTCGTGGGTGAGCAGACCGATGTGCAGTTGCAGGCCGCCGATGGCGAGTCTATTCAGGCCCTGGTAACGCAGTACACCAGTGAATCCAACTCCGAAGTACAGCCTCGCTGGGAAGTAACCAAGGGAGAAGACGTCATTAAGGTTGATCAGGACGGTCGCATTACCGCCCTGGCTCCTGGAGAAGCGTCTATCAAAGCTCACTTTCCTGGACTAGCTGCAGATAAGGGCTTTCTTTTCATTCAAGCCCTGGGTCGAGTGGGCGTTACCGGTGAAGATGGGGCGATTCACTGGGACATTCTGATCATGGTGCTGGCTTTTGGGACTAGCCTGTACCTGAACCAGGTGTTGTCGGGCCAGGGTTCTGCGTCAGATAATCCTCAACAGAATGCTGTCAACAAGTTCACGCCCATTATCTTTTCTGGGATGTTTCTGTTCTTCCCACTGCCAGCCGGGGTGCTGATGTATATGGTGGTGGCCAACATCTTCCAAACCTTGCAAGCCTTTATTCTGTCGCGGGAGCCCCTGCCTGAGAACCTTCAGAAAATTGTGGATGCAGAGACGAAGAAGGGAGAGGATAGCCGCAAGACACTTCCCTTTGAACCAGGCCGCGCTAAGAAAAAGAAGGCGTAGAGATTATGGGAGAACAGGCACTTGCCACCGGAGTGGATTGGTTAACGGAACTACTGGCCATGCAAGGGCTTAAGGCCACTGTAGCCGCGGCCATGGTTGAAGATGAAGCGGGGCATAGTTGTTGGCTTACCATTGATGAAACCGCTCTGTCGTCTGAACAGATCGCGGTGTTAATTGGTGAGGGTGGCTCTGTTCTGGATTCAATTCAGTACCTGGCTAATACCACGTTGAATTTGGGTAAGGCCGAGGGTGAGCAGCAGGCGTTTACCATTGAATTGGCTGGTTACCGCGCCCGTCGATTGGAGGAGCTAAAGGCGATGGCCGCTGAAGCCGCCGATCAGGTGCTGGCTACGGGGCAAGAGTATGAATTGAAAGGGCTCTCCTCCGCTGAACGGCGGCAGTTGCACCATTTCCTCAAGGCTCAGGATGGGCTGTCTACCTTTAGCCGCGGCAAGGAACCCGACCGTCGGTTAGTGGTTTGTCTGGCCTCTGATGTCCAGGATTAACCCTACTATCGGCTCATCGTGATGGATACGGTTTACATCCCCCACCTACTACAGCGTCCCAACCAAACGCTGACGGTTGAGATTGATAGGCATCTCGCTGGCCTTGACACTCTTACTCCGGTTAGAGGTGAGGTAACGCTCACTCATCAGCGTACCTACTTGCACGTTAAGGGTAGAGCCGAAACCATCGTCACGCTGACTTGCCATCGCTGCCTGCAAAACTACAATCACCGGGTTGCGATTACCCCTGAGGAATTAATTTGGCTACAACCCGACCCAGATCCAGCCACGTTGCCAATGGAACGCGAGGTTGGCCTTGATGATTTGGTGGAAACTCTGCCCCCCAATGGGCACTTTGCCCCGGCTACCTGGCTCTACGAACAAATTTGTCTGGCTCTGCCCCAGCGCCAAATTTGCGACTCTGCTTGCCCTGGGATTGACCTTTCCACCCAGGCTAACCCAAGTACTGTAGCGCCAAGCGTAGATAGTCGTTGGGCTGTGCTGTCTCAACTTCAGCAGCAACTTAACCCATCTGACAGCTAGGCGTTTTTGCCCACCTCATCTTAGAAGACCACGCTAAGGCCCAAAATCCGATAGGCTGGAAACGTGAACTACACATCCCGGCATAGCGCAATTGGGTTGATATGGGTTTTACCGAAGAACTAGGGCTACTGCTAAGGGCTCGCTATCCAATTATTTACATTGCCACTCCCGAAGAAGAACGCGCCGAGGCGGAGATTGCCGCCTGCGCCAAAGCTCAGGGAGATCGGGCCATCTACATTTGGGACTTTGTGGATGGCTACCAGGGCAACCTTAATGATGCCGGGTTTGGCCGCCGTAACCCCCTACAAGCGCTGGAATTGCTGGAAAAACTGCCGACCTCAGCCGCAGCGGTTTTTATTTTGCGGGACTTTCATCGTTTCCTGGATGACATCGCGATCTCCCGCAAACTGAGAAACTTAGGTCGGCTGCTTAAGGCACAGCCGAAAAACATGGTGATTCTGTCCTCCCAGCTGACTATCCCTGAAGAACTGGGGGAAACCATTACCGTTTTGGAGTTTACCCTCCCCAGCCCGGCAACCATTCGCCAGGAAGTGGCGCAACTGTTGGGGTCAGCCGGCATGACCCTCCCGTCTACCATGTTGGATGAAGTCGTGCGCTCCTGCCAGGGGCTCTCTTTGGAACGTATTCGGCGGGTGCTGGGCCGAGCTGTTGCCAGTCATGGTCGTTTTGAGGATGGCGATTTAGATCTGATTTTGGAAGAAAAGCGCCAAACCATTCGCCAGACCCAAATTCTCGACTACTACCCGGCCACTGAGCAAATTTCAGACATTGGCGGCTTAGATAACCTCAAGGATTGGCTCCTCAAGCGGGGTACGGCCTTCTCGGAAAAGGCCCGTCAGTATGGCCTGCCCTATCCCAGAGGGCTGCTGTTGATTGGCATTCAGGGGACGGGAAAATCGCTGACGGCGAAGGCGATCGCCCATCACTGGCACCTGCCCTTATTGCGATTAGACGTAGGACGGTTATTTGGCGGCCTGGTGGGTGAGTCAGAGTCACGCACCCGCCAGATGATTCAGCTCGCCGAGGCGCTCGCCCCCTGCATTCTGTGGATTGATGAGATTGACAAAGCCTTTGCCGGGCTCGACAGCCGGGGCGACTCTGGCACCACCAGCCGCGTCTTTGGCACGTTTATTACCTGGATGGCCGAAAAAACCTCGCCAGTCTTTGTAGTAGCTACCGCCAATAATATTCAAGCTTTGCCGCCGGAGATGCTGCGACGAGGACGCTTTGATGAGATCTTCTTCGTCGGCCTTCCCAATCAACAGGAGCGCCAGGCCATTTTTGAGGTTCACCTCTCCCGCCTGCGACCCCACACCCTGAAAAGCTATGATCTTTCCCGGTTAGCCTACGAAACGCCAGATTTTTCTGGGGCTGAGATCGAGCAGGTGATTATTGAAGCCATGCACCTGGGGTTCAGCCAAAACCGCGACTTCACCACCGATGATATTTTGGAGGCTGCCAGTCAGATGGTGCCCCTGGCCCGCACCGCCCAGGCTCAAATCGAAGCCCTGCAAGACTGGGCTGCCTCCGGAAAGGCTCGGTTGGCCTCCCGCAGCAGTTCCTTCAACCAGCGCCTCAAACCCTCTTTGCCCGATGCCGATTAAAGAAGGGTGCGGTATGATTTGCAAACTATAGGCAACTTCTGCTACCCCATCCATGATCACCCGTCATTGTCCATGAAAGGATTTTTTGTTGGCCTGTCTAAAGTCGTTTTAGGAATCGCCCTGGCCTTGATGCTACTGTCTATGGCTGGGGTGGCCACCGCTCGCTACTTCATGGCCCGCCTTTCCGTGCTGCCGCCTAAGCCACTTTACGGAGATGAGCAGGCGGCTGTGGCCCCAGCCGCTGAAGCCACGGCTGCGCCGACGGTACCCGCAGAGCCACCACCGCCTGAAGCCGTTCCGGCGACAGCAGCGACTGAGCCCGCCTTAGCCCCTGGTACCTACAAGGCGTTGGTGGTACAACCCATTGGGCTGATTATGCGCGAAGGCCCTGGCACTGAACACGCTCAGGTGGGTGGGGTAGACTATAACGAATCTCTGATTGTGCTAGAAGAACCCGCCGACCAGGGATGGATTAAGGTGCGAGTTGTCGCTAACGGCCAGGAGGGCTGGGTTAAAGCTGGGAATACTCAAAAGGTTGAGCCCTGAGTCAACGGCCTAGTAAGTTTGGCTGGCTGCAAGCCAGGCAACAGATTATGCTGGACACACCCCACGCCCAAGGACGTACCTTACAGGCTGGCCACAAAACGCTGTAACCCTTGTGGGACAGGCAACGGGCCATGCTGGACTCGAACCAGCGACCGACCGCTTAGAAGGCGGTTGCTCTATCCGCTGAGCTAATGGCCCCTATCCACTCCCCTATTCTAAAGGCAGAGAGAGCCTATGGCCGCAATCCCCCTCGCCTAGGGTAGGCTGAAATTAGGAGCATGGGTGTAAAACAATTGTGATGATATGGTTATCCTATCCGAAGCCACTACAATAAATCATCTCCTTCGGCGCTTAACCCATGATTAATGTGAGGCAGTATTCAGGGTGCGGCTCTTGCAGCAGGACTAGCTTTCGTTAGCTAAGCCTTCTACATCTACCGCCGCCTACTGCAGGTCTTAAACCTCAGCCAGACGACGTCAGCAGGCCACGATATGTTTATCCTCAAGCGGCAGGATGTTGACATCAAAACGATGCAGCATCCCAGCAAAGACCAGCAGATACCAGTTTTGTCTTACCAGGGGCAGACCTTTCGGCTCTTGAGCGTATTCACCGCTGCGCAGGAAGAGGATGCCAGAGCCTTGTGGCGAGATTTAACCGACAACCGCGGCAAGGCCTGTGTCTTACTCGAAGAACCTGACCGGTTCAGCATTTGGGGGAAGATTCGCCTTGCGCAACAGGCTGATACCAACGGTAAAGCCGGGGCTTTGCGCCCCCCCGCTAAGGAGACTTACATCAAAGCCTGTCTGCTACTGGTACAGGTGTTGTATATGGATGTGGAAGACCTGCTTGGCCCCAAGCAAGCTCGCCAGTTTGAGAACGATATCAACGGCGTGTTTACCGAGTGGCAGTTTCCAAAAACCAGCAGCCCGCAAGCGGTCAAAGCGCTCTTAACGGTAGATCCACTGGCTATGCCGCAGTTGCCGCCCTGGGAAGAGCACCACCTCCATCGTCTGCTTGAAGAAACCCATCGCATTGGTAAAGACTATTTTGGCAATGCCGACTTCGCTGCGCGAGCCCTGGAATCTCTGGAAGACTTGCCCGGAGCCGAGCAAAGAGAGTTCCGAACCTGGCTACAGCAATCCCCAACGGGCAAAGTTTGGCTTTAGGCAACTTCAGGTGAGTGTGAACGTCTCCGAGGATAGGGCGGCTCTGGCCCAAAATCTTGAACATAGCGGGGAATTAATTAAGAATTATTGCTGCCGCCCGGATATTAGCAGAATTCGCCGCTGGTGGAGGGCATAATTTAGCCCTTAATCGTTACAATTCAAGCGTTGTAGGCGGTTGGGCTCAGCCTGCGTTCAGTTGAGTGAGCTTAGGCCAGTCCAATTATCCCCTGTTCTGCCGTCAGGAGTCTATCCGTTGAGTAAGTCATCCGCTGCTACCTCTAAAACCCTATCTACCCCGTTGTTGATAGGGGCCGGTATTGCTTGGGGTGTGGTGAGCTTACTATTCTTTCTCCTATTCAGCACTGCGCGGGAGAATGGTGCTCAGCCGGAATGGTTCTTGCTCGGCATTAACCTGCTAGAAACGGGCGCGTTCTTTATTGCCTCCCTGCTGTGCTTTCGTAACTGGCGCAGTGGGCAAATTGTGAGTGGCCGCAACGTCTGGTTCTGGATTGGCCTGGGGCTGATGATGTATGTCATCGGCAACATTCTGTTTTTCCTTTGGGGAAATATTTGGGGACTTGACCCAGCCGTGTCCCTGGGAGATTTCTTTTACATCTTGAGCTACATCTTTCTGGCGGCTGGCATGTTTAAGGCGGTGTTGCCCCGGCGCTTGAACCTGGAGTTATCACAGTGGTTGATTGTAGTTGGCATCGGCCTGGCGGGGATTCTGCTGGCGTTATTCGTCAATCTACGCTCCGCCGACGTGGCTAAACAGCCGCTGCCGATGACCCCGCCTAGGCCTTCAGATTATCTGATCGCCCAAGTCATCCCAGTTCCCCTGGCCCAAGCCACTCCAGAGGGTTTAACGCCCCCAGACCCGGTAGCCGCCTCCAGCTCAGCCCTAGCCTGGGTGTTGCAGCTCGACAAGCAGCTTGAGCCCCTGGAGGGAGTCGTCGGCGTCCTTTACCTGATTGGTGATGTGGTGCTGTTGATTATTGCCGGTACGCTGCTGGTGGCTTTTTGGGGCGGACGGTATTCTCAATCCTGGAAGCTAATTGCGGTAGCGGCCTTTTGCCTTTACATTGCAGACATGTTTTTTGCCTACGCTGTAAACACTGGCACCTACGATGAGGGCAGTCTCTGGGAAGTGTTTTGGACGCTATCAGCGGTATTTTTCTGGCTTGGCGCGGTGGTTGAGTATGCGGTTTCGGTAAATTCCCGTCGCAGTACTCGCCGTAGAAGGGGTTAGGGCGTCTTAATATATAAGATGGCATTGTTGCGAGACCCCCGTTATGGCACCCAAAAAGCTCACCGAAATCGATAAAAAAGCCATCTTGGGGCTGTATCGTCAACCAGAGGAAACTACGTCTACCCTGGCTGAGCGCTATGGGGTGAGCAACAGCACCATTAGCCGCCTACTCAAGGCCAGCTTGCCCGAAGCAGAATATAGTGCCCTGATCCAGCAAAAGCGCGGTGCTGTGGATAAGGGGCAGCCAACGCCTGTATCTGTACCGCCAGTGGTTCCGGCAGCGGAGGCCCTGAATGGGGAGGAACTGAATGGGCCAGTTGCCCCAGCCGAGGAATTGGTGACTGTACGTGAACCGATTAAGGCTCCGTTGCTTAAAAAACGTGAGCCTGTGGCAGAGCCTACGGCAACTGCGCCTACGGTAACTGCGCCCCTGCCGGAGGCACTGCCGCCCAGCGAGCCTCCGGCGGATTTACCAGAGTCCAGGCCAGGCCCAATCCGACGGATACGTTCCCGTGCCCAAACCCCTGAGCCTGAAGCCGAAGCGACTCAGCTTTCTCTAACCCCTACCGCGCCGGTTGATTTACCCGCTGAGGAGTCTCTGGCGACTCAACCCGCCGCCAACCCCTTTGGCGGTGACGAGTTGGATGGCGACCTGACTGAGTCCTGGGACGACGACCTTGCCCTCAGTGACGACTACGACGAAGACGACGAAGACGACGAAGACGAGGATGAGGCTTGGGACAGCGAGGCCGTCAACCTGGCCCCGCAACTTGAGGCACTGGAAATCTACCCGCTCACGCCTCAGGCACTACCCTCTCTGTGTTACTTAGTGGTGGAACGGGTGTCTTCGGAATTGGTAGCTCTGCCGCTGCGTACTTTTGCCAGCCTGGGCCAAATTCCCGAAGACGAGGGTGATTCCCGCACCTTACCCGTGTTTGACAACCATCGGGTAGCCCGGCGCTTCTCGCGGCGTAACCAACGGGTGATTAAGGTGCCAGATGGTGCTTTGCTACAAACCACCAGCCCTTACCTTCAGGCCAAGGGCATTACCCGTTTGCTCATTGATGGCCAGGTCTTTGCCCTAGAAGACCGCACGGCAGATCGAGCCGAAGTTACCCCCTAGCAGGGATCCGTTTTTAGGTTAAGACGACGTACTGAGGCGTTTCCTCGCGGTGGCGGGGCAGCAGAAAACGCAGCAGAACGTTCGCTCTGGAAGATTAGCTCGTACACTAAGCGGTAGCGTTGTTGATGAGTTGCTGCTATGGATGTCCTGCTGCATATTGCCATTGGCATTGGCCTCAGCGCCGCGGCTGGGTTCAGAATTTTGGTGCCGTTTTTAATTGCGGGCATTGCCGCTAACCAGGGACACTTAACCCTCACCCCAGGCATGGCCTGGATGGCGACAACGCCAGCCATTATTGCCCTGGCGGTAGCCACAGCCCTAGAGGTGCTAATTTACCTGATTCCAGTTGTGGATAATTTGATGGACGCCGTAGAGCTACCGGCTGCCGCGATCGCTGGCACTGTGCTGACAGCAGCGGTTGTTGGGGGCGATATGAACCCCTTTTTGCAGTGGAGTCTGGCGATTATAGCTGGGGGAACCGTAGCAGGCACTACTCAGGCATTTACTGGTCTAGCCCGATTGGCCTCTACCGCCGCCGCTGGGCCAGTGGGTAACATCGCAGTATCCACTACGGAACTGGCTAGCTCAACTATCTTGTCCGTACTGGCGATCGCTGTTCCCTTGCTGGTAGTCATACTGGTAGTTATTTTGCTGGTTCTGGCCTTGCGTCGCCGCCGCAGACGAAAGCCCTATAGCAACTAAACCGTTGCCAAGTCCAGAAGTGAAGTTTCGCCCTTAGCAAAGCTACAGGTTGCGAGCTGAACTTGCTATAAAAGGCAGCGAACGGCGGAGCTGCGGGCTGGATAGGACGGCTAATCTTGCTGATGGGAGAATTGGTAAGCGCCAACAAAGGCTAGCGCGATCGCAATAGTCAGCAAAATAGGAATCGAATACCAGGGAAATTCGGCCAGAGGTTGATAGGCTGCCGCACGCAGGCCAACGGCTGTGTAGGTCAGCGGGATTAAGTAAACAATCGCCTTCATGGCCGTGGGTAGAACGCTGGGGTCAAAAAATGTGCCGCCCAGGAATGACATCGGCACAATCAAAAAATTGTTAAATAACCCGACTTCCTCTAGAGATTTGACGTTGAGCCCAACGATGACGCCCAACCCAGCGAAGACGGCACAGTTCAGCACCACCAGAAACAGAAAGAGGGGATTCACAAAGCTCCACACCCGACCCGTAAACAGCACCGCCACCAGAATGACCGACCCCGCCGTTAACGTAC
>CAYUBC010000053.1:0-457 GCA_964442885.1 uncultured bacterium
ATCTGCTGGAGGGCCATAGCGCCGACAAAAATAAGGATGGCAATACGCGCCGCTTGAGCGAGTACCTTAGCTTGCCCGGTGCCCATCGCATTAATCAGCCGGAAGGCCAGATTAGCCAGGTAAAGCCCAATGCCAAAGACCACCAGGCCGCTCAGCACCCGCGCCCCAATGCGAAGCACAGCCCGAACAATGTCCGTTAACCCGGTGAAATTCAAAATTTCGGTAGCGGTAATCGCGCCGAACAGGACGATCACGACTAGCGTAATAATGCCCACCACTTCGGACGGGGTGCGCCCAGGGGTTTGAACCGAGGCGACTGGCTGACCTTCGGCATCTAACCCTGGTTGCACCGTGGCCGCAGTACCCAACTGTAACTCAGGCAGTCCCAGGATGTTGAAAATGTTATCAAACCCGGCGCTGCGCAGGAGTTCTACTACCAAATTGGCCACCAGGCGAC
>CAYUBC010000053.1:467-7665 GCA_964442885.1 uncultured bacterium
AAGTAGGCGGCCGCAATGACTACGCCAGCCATAATCACCTGGGGAATTGCCGTCAACACGCGCTCCAGCATTAGGATGGCGGGGGTTGAAATCGCGTCGATGTCTAACTCATTAAGGGCGGCAATGACGGCAGGAATCAGCACCAGGACGTAAGCCAGAGTGCCCACCAGATTAGACAGCGAGAGCCCCTGCGTGGCATTCGCCTTGAGGCCCATGCGAGTACCGACCTGATCAGCCCCGACCGCAATCAGGAGATTGGTGACTACGCCGCGCACAATGCGGGCAATCACCCAACCTAAGGCCAGCACAATTCCCGCCGTAATAATGCGGGGGATGGCCTGCAGGAAGGAGTTAATTAATCCTTCTACCGGAGCCAGCAGCCCAGGCAGTTGCAGGGCGCTCAGAATTAGCGGAATAAACAGCAGCAAGATAAACCAGAACAGCACATTGCCAATGGTTTCGTTCAAAACCACTGGGCTGGCGCTACGCTCTAAACCGGTTTGCTGGGCCAGACGATCGTCCAGATTAAACCGACCAAGGCCGTTGACCACGAGCGACCGTACCAGGGTGGCAATAATCCAGGCAATGCCTAGCAGCAGGGCCGCTCCACCAATTCGAGGCAAATACAGGAAAATTTGATCCAGAAAATTGTTCAGCGGGGCCGAAACCGCCGTCAGGTTGAGCGCATTGAGGGACGCTATGATGGCGAACAGGAAAATTACCCAATAGACCAGAGTGGAGGCCCACTGCTCAACGGGCACTGGTTGCTCGGCCTGGGGGCCAACCGACCAATTCGTCAACCGGTCATCAATCCGGGTGCGACGAAGCAGGTTTTTAACCGCTAGCGCCACCAACGTAGCCACTAGCCAACCCAGCAGCAGCAGCACAATAGCCCAGATCAAACTAGGTAAAAATTGGCCGAGCTGGCCTGACGCTTCTTCCAGAAACCGGCTGGGCGACGTCGCCTGACCGAGAAGCACCGGCCTGAGCCAGACCTCGGCTAGAGAACTATCTAGAGGGGTAGATAACATGGTAATTGGGGGGTGAAAGACTATCCTGTTAGGAGCGAGCCGCGAAGCCAGCAGAACGATCTAGTGCCAGCCCGCCTGGCGGCAACCCGCGAATCAGCCAAATACTGAACGCTAACTGCTGCCATCACCGTCAAATTACCATTTTCGCTGCCGTTGTTCTACCACTTTTGGGGTAATGTCAAGTCACCGCGTGTTTGAGCAATCCATTACCATTCAGGCCAGCGCCGCCGTGGTCGAGCAGTGCATTACCGATCAAACGCTCATGCATCGGTGGCTGAATCCAGCCCTGCGCTGTGAACCCATTGGCGATTGGAGCACTGAGCTTGGCGGTCGCAGCCGCTTTCTAATTGCCACTCCACTCTGGCAACCCAGCCTCCAGAGCACGGTGGTAGAACGGCAGCCGGGCCTAATTGTGTGGCAGTTTGACGGGTTCTTTCGAGGGCGCGATCGCTGGGAGTGCTGCCCGGATCCTGGCGGTACAGTATTGCTTAACCGCTTTGAGTTTGAAATTCCCAACCCGCTAGTAGATCTGGGGTTCAATTGGCTGGCGGCAGATTGGACTCAGCAAGACATGCAGGCCCAGCTCAAGCGGCTTAAGCAAGTAGCTGAAACCTGGGCCAATCGCTGTTAAACAAGGGCTGGCTGTAAACCAGCAAAAAGGCCCCAGAGCCATAACGCTCTGGGGCCTGCTACGCCTTTATGGAAAACTCAAGGCCTAGGGAACTCAGGTCGATGACCTAGGAGGCTGTGGTCTGAGCGGCCAACATTTCCTTTAATTTCTCAAGCTTATCGGCCCAACGGGGGTCAGGTTGGGCTGCCGCTGCTGCTGGGGGTGGGGCAGACGCCGCCTTGCGGCCATTGTTGCCTTTGGCCCGTTTGTTGCCGCCACCACCGCTGCTATTGCTGGCCGGGCTCTCGGTTTCAGAGTCGGCCTTGGTACGAGGCAGAGCCTTCTCAACTTTAAGGGGTAAGTCTTCGAGCATTTGCCCGTTGAGTTGGGCCACGATTTCGTCGGCCTTGTCCTCTGTTTTTACAGTAACAAAGCCAAACCCACGACACTTGCCGGTCTTCTTGTCTGAGATCAATTTGACCGAAACCAAGTCATCGTTGTAAGTGGCAAACATGTTCTCAAAATCTTGACGCTGCAAGTCTCTAGAGAGATTACCAACATAAAGACGAATTGACATTTAGATACCTCTAGTGTTCCAACAATCAAAGAGTGCGTCAGTAAAAAAATGAGTCTCTCTCAGGTTAAAACCTGCAACTCAAGACTACTCATCTAGGGCTGATAAATTGAGTTTTCAAACGCAACTGGCCAATTATGAAAATTAAACGCTAAATCTCAAAAAAGGATTGAGTTAAGGCGGACTGATAATGCTCATTGGGCTATACCCAGCCAATCTAGATGCCCAGCTAGCCCAGACCCTGCTAAAACCAGTAGACTCCAGGACGCTAAGTTTAGTGGCTCCAACAAAACCAGGGGTAGCTCATCACCCTTGGCTACCCTCTGCGTGGCTACCGTTTACCTTAATCAAGCCATTAATTAAGGTAACACGGGATTAGAAACAGAATAGGGCCACCCCAAAATTTCGAAAAATATTCAAATAAAAACCAGCCACAGGGGGCTGGTTCATTTGCTGTGTTGAGAGTAGGAGAACCTGATACCTGCGAAAACCCGAGTTACCAAACCTAACTAGGCTGATAACGTGATTAAGGCATCCGATTTCATAAACAAATGTAACATTATTGGCGAGGTTTGGCAATATGCTCTAAACATTCTGGTTTAGCCTCCGGTTAAAATCACCCAAATCCCTCCCAGGCACAGCCCCAGGCTAAGCAGGGTAGCCCATAGGGGAGCTTGATCCACAAAATAATTGCGCTGGGAGGCATGGCGTTGAGCAGCGGCACCCACGTCTGCCAGATCCAGCCACAGCAACCCACCAGCCTGGCGGCACCAGCCCGAAACCTGCACCTGTCGGCCTAACCACGGCGTGACATGGCGAGGAGACTGCGTCAACCCTCGCCAACCCAGCAACGGAGATGCTGCTCTCAGCCGGAGCAGGCCCTCGGAAGTCTCTACGTGCAGGTCTTGTCCAAACCAGTTTGCTAACCCTGGTGCGCCGATTAGTTTACCCTCCAACCGGATAGGCTGCCCCTGCACGGGCAAGGTTTTAGTGCCGGTGACGAGGTCTGCCCCTGGTTCATCCGTTGGTAGTAGACGAGGGTTGATATCGGGATACAGGCTATTAATGCGCACCAGCAATCCTAACCCCAGGCCCAATAACAGCCCTCCCTGTAAAAGGCTGGGATCTTGATAGAACCAGCTCAACCGTTGCCACCCAAACCGCTGAACGATGCCCCCTACAAACCACAGGCCCAGAGCAACGCCGCCGCCAGCCAGCAGACCGACCACCGGCGCTTTTTGTAGAAGTAATAGGGATAGCTCAACCCTGGCGACAGGACGGTCTGCACCGAGGTCGGGAAGGAGGGGCGGTTGTGCTAGGCGGAGGGCTTGCCTGTCCAAGTGGTGCAGCCGTTCTGCTAAGGCGGGATGGGAGGAGTTGGCCCGCAGCCAGCGACGGTAGGGGTTGAGGCTATCCTCAGCGATGACAGTCAGATAGTCCACTGAGGGAAAGAAGCTGCCCGGGCTAATGGCGGCCTGGGGGCTGAGGGGCATGAGCACATCCAGGCTAACCAGTAACGGGTGGCAGGGCGGCTGGTGGCGAAAGTGGTTGGCCAGGTTTGCCGTCAACGCCAGCAGACTTTGCTGAAGCTGACCTGGGTTTTGCGTAAAGGTAATGGCGCGCCAATCGCACCAAAAACACCGCAGCCGTGACAGCCACAGGGCCAGCTTGCGGAGCAGCCAGAAAAGCCCATACAACCCATTGGCCAGCAGGCCCACCGCAAGGCGAGCAGGCTTCGCGGCTAAGGCATTGCCCCACAGCGCCAGCCGCCAGTAGCCGGTGTACAGCAGCAAGAGTAAACCACCCACGGCTGACATAACTGGCAGATCGCCATTGGCCAAATGGGCCAGTTCATAGCTGTAGAGGGTCGTCAGGTCTTCCTGGCTACAGGTGTCCAGCAGCCCCTGGCTGACTACAATCCGGGTGTTGCGGGCCAGCCAGCCATAGCTAAAGCACAGCGGAGCGGGGTCAGGAATGAGCCTTAGCTCAGGCAATTGCCATCCCTGTTGGCGGCATACCTGGCGCAGCAGGCGCAAAACATCGGGATGGTGGGTTTGTAGATGGCGGGTGGGGAGCGATCGCTGACCATAGCCCCAGGCCAGGAGCCAATCCATCAGCCAGGGATTGACCAGGGCTAGCCCAATCAGGCCGCTGATGACCCAAACCGAGTAGTCCTGCCCAAACCCAGGGATGCCGCCCAGGCGGAGGGGCCAGGGTAAACCTTGCACCAGGCCGTTGAGGCTGCGCAGGCTGAGGTGAAAGGCCGCATTAATGCCCCAAACTGCGATCAGCGCGGTGACCAGTTGCACGCCCCAAAGCTGACCGATGATTTTAGGTAGGGGTTGAACTGCGGCTGCCCGACCCGGTGGGGCCGCCTGCTGAGGGTGGGGTACGTCCGCCGATGGCCTGGTCTCTGCTGCCGTTGGCTCAGGGGGGGCTGTGGGAACGGTGTTTTGGCCTGCGGCGACGGACTGCTCCTTTAACCTGGCCTGGGCATTGAGCTGTTGATAGTGAAAGAGTGAGGAGGCAAGTTGAGGCTGGGCGATCGCTGGATTAGTCACAGGGGTCGAGGCAGACCTAGGCCGAGCCGGGGTTGACTGGGATGGCGGGACGGATTGACGGTCAGCAGCCTGAGGCGTAGCAGCGGAGGTAGAGACAGGGGGTGCCGCAGGGTCAGCTAGGGGGATAAAGCCGCTTCTGTCGGTCAGGGCTAGGGGCGGCTCTCCAGCCAGGACTTGGGTGGTCGGGCCAGTGGGAGTGGGTAGATTTGCCGCAGCGGGGTCAGGCTCCGGTGAGGATTCAGGGTCATGGCTTGGCCCAGCAAGGGCCTGGAGCGTTTGGCTGGCCCACTGGCGAACCTGTGCCGTTGGGCTAGTCAGCAGCGGTTGACAGAGAGTGCGAGCCTGTTCCATCTGGCCCAGTTGTTGGTAAGCCCGAATCAGCCCCATGCGGGCTTTGAGGCGATAGGCGGGGGGCACAGTGTCCACCCGATGAAGTTGTTGAAATTGGGCGATCGCCTGGGTAAAGTCCCGATTTTTAAGTGCGTTAACGCCCTGCTGATACAAGGCCTCAATCGTTGCCACAGAGGGGGCCACAGCGGGTGTCACAGAGGATTGAAGAGAGTTGTCCGACAGGTCGGTGGTTGGCTGGGATGAGTCTTGGGGTTGAGCCATAGGTCACAACGCAATAGGATAGCCAGGCCGTAGACATTTTGAATGTTTAAGCATAGGCCAGGACGGGTAAATTCACCTCAGGTTGCGAGAAAAAATTCGCCTAGTCACAGGTGCGACAGAACTCGTACACTTTAGAGATGTACACCTTAATGTTGCTAAACGTAACAAATCTCCCGGCTATGATTGCTCTGTCTCTCTTCGTGGTTAGCTTTATAGCTTGGTTTTTGAGCATGCTAGCTGGGGGAGGAAGCCCGTTTATTTTAATTCCTCTAGTTTCCTTACTTTTGGGTGCCCAGGCCGTAGCGCCGATTATTACCACTGGTTTACTGGTGGGAAATACTCAACGGGGTCTGTTTTTTTGGTCAGACATTGATTGGCAGGTGACTCGCTGGTATATTCCTGGGGCGGTGGTGGGTGCCGTTATCGGCTGCTATGGGCTGACTAAAATCCATGCCGAGGGGCTGCAACTCCTACTAGGCGCAGGTCTTTTGCTGATGGTAGTCAACTACCTGATGGGCTCCCAGAGTAACCAGTTCATTGTCAAGACCTGGCACTTCTTGCCTCTGGCATTTCTCAACGCCATTGGCTCTGGGCTAATTGGTAGTACGGGGCCGATTATGAATCCGGTTTACTTAAACTATGGCCTGGAAAAGGAGGCCATGGTGGCTACTAAGGCGCTAAATAAAGCAGCTCTGCATTTAGTCAAACTGATGGCCTACGGAGTGTTGGGTAGCCTGGATCTGACCTACTTAGCCTACGGATTGGTAATTGGTCTGGCGGCCATTCCCGCTAACTGGTTGGGCAAGCAAGTGCTAGCTCAAATGTCGGCCCAGCAATTTCGCCAGCTGGTGTTTACGTTTGTTGCCGTCAGCGGTGTGGTCATGATCTGGCAACAGCGGGCTCTATTGGCCTTCTGGTGATTCTAGCCCCAACAGGGTTTCGACGAAGCTGTACAGGCTGAGTTCGTCGGCCCCCGCTAGTTGGCGATCCTTCAGGTCAGTCAGGCCGCGAGACAACTCGGTGGCCCTGGTTTTGTAGTCTCGATGGGCCGTCAACAAGTCGGCAAAAATCGATTGCTCAATGTCCAGGCGGCTTTGCCCGTCCGACAGCGGTGTTTGATAGGCCACGTCCTCAACCTCATACTTGAGCAACACCAGTAGCGCTCCGCTGGTTTCCTTGAGCTGGGTCTGAAGTCGTCGCGTGTCGAGTTCTAGCCGGTCGAAGCCCACTTGCCCGGTAATTTTGAGTTCAATGATCGGTGCAGTGTCCTGAGCAGGGATTGCAGCTACGGCCTCAGAAACCTTTTCTATGACTTTTTGGGTCAGTTGGTCGAGGCTCTCCTGCCCCTTAGCGACAACCTCTAACCGGAGAATTGGGCGCTGAAAATGGCCCCTTTGCAGGTCAGCCTGGATTCCTGCTGGGGTAATGTTAACCAGGTAAGCGCCGCGCTCATAGCGGCTCTCTTCCACGTTGTTGGCTTCCAGGGAACCGGGGTTGAACACCCAGCCCTCGACCGCATACTGTTTATGAATGTGCCCCAGGGCCAGGTAGTCTACCCCGGCGGCTTGCAACGGCAGGAGATCCGTGTAGCGCAGGGCTCCGGCATAGCGGGCAATTTGACCCTCTAGACCATGGTGGAACATTAAAACCGTAGAACCTGGGCTGGGTGGGAGCAGTTCAAGGGCTGCGGCCAACCGCTCAATGGCGCGCGGAGCCGTTGCCCCGTACCAGTTAGAGCCAATCACCCGTACCCCGCAGTCTAAATCGATATAGCCGCCAGAACGGGTTTGGGGATTCCAGGGTGTCAGCA
>CAYUBC010000053.1:7675-12652 GCA_964442885.1 uncultured bacterium
GTCAGCAACGGTTCGCCACTGCGCCCATCGTTGGGTTCTAAAAGCATCAGCAGGCCCCACTCAGACAGGTACTTCAGCCAACTGGTGGGAGTGCCGTAGGGACGATTATCGTGGTTGCCCTCAATTGCCAGAACGGGAATGTTGGCCTTTTGGAGTGCCTGTAGGCAGACCTGAGCCTGGTTCAGGGTAGCCGGCTTGATACTGCGATGCTCAAAGAGATCTCCGGCAATTAGCACAAAGTCTACGGATTCCTGGATGGCGTAGCGGTCTAGGGCCGTCTGGAGGGCCCGGAAGAAATCCTTAGTGCGCTCCGGGCTGTCATAGCGGTCAAAACCGAGGTGGATATCGGCAATGTGGAGAAACCTGGCCATAGGCTTACCATCCCATCTAGCAAGGGTTACTTAAGCCTAAACCAGGGACGATTCTGCCGCCAGTTCCTCCAGGCGTTCCTGCTGGTCGCGACTGATGCAGGATTGAATCAAATCCTCAATATCCCCTTCCAGGAGAGGCGTGAGGGTGAAATTTTGATTGAGGCGATGGTCAGTAACTCGGTTGTCTTTATAGTTGTAGGTGCGGATTTTCTCCGAACGGGCCCCGGTGCCGACCTGCGATCGCCGCATTGAGGTAACCGCCTCTTGCTGTTCCCGCAGCTTGATCTCGTAGAGCTTAGCCCGCAGAATTTGCATGGCGCGTTCCCGGTTTTGCAACTGGGAGCGCTCCTCTGTACAAAAAATCCGGATTCCCGTGGGCTTGTGGAACAGGTCAACCGCTGTTTCTACCTTGTTGACGTTTTGGCCGCCGGCCCCGCCTGACCGTGCTGTAGTAAGCTCGATATCCTTGGGGTCAATTTCCACTTCCACCGCGTCTACCTCCGGCATAATCGCCACGGTTGCTGTAGACGTATGAACACGGCCCCCGGCCTCAGTCACAGGCACCCGCTGCACCCGGTGAACGCCTGCTTCAAACTTAAGCTTGCTGTAGACACGATCCCCAGCAATTTCCAGAATCGCTTCCTTAAAGCCGCCCATGTCTGCGGCAGACTCGCTGAGCAACTTAACCCGCCAGCCCTGGCTTTCGGCATAGCGAGAATAGAGCCTGACCAGATCTCCCGCCCAAATACTAGCTTCGTCGCCGCCAGTACCGGCGCGGATTTCTAGCATGATGTTCTTGTCGTCGTTAGGGTCGCGCGGCAGCAACAGTACCTTCAGGCGAGTTTCTAGCTCAGCCAGGCGTTGGTCTAGATCAGCGACTTCCAAAGCTGCCATTTCTCGCAGCTCTGGGTCACTAATGGACTCCTTATAGATTTCCTTAGCGCCCGCTAGTTCTTCCTTGGCTTGCTTCCACTCATCGTAGGCCACCACGGTTTCTTCCAGAGACGAGCGAGACTTAGCGATGCGCTGAAATTCGTCGGGATCTTGAGCCACGTCAGGATCAGCAAGCCTTCGGGTCAATTCCTGGAAGGTTTGCTCAACGGAGTTCAGTTTCTCGATTAAATACGCTTCAGCCATCGTCGCCTGCCTACTGTGATCTGCCCGGGGAGAATCGTCAGCCCCAACTCCTACCCTAGCTTACAGAACCCAGGTGAGACTAAGCTTTGTCGTCTTTCTTGGCATCGGCGGATGAGGCATCGGCCATACCGTACTTGCGCAAGAAACGCTCCACGCGACCTTCAGTGTCAATAATTTTCTGAGTACCTGTGTAGAACGGATGATTACCCGACCACACATCGATATGCAGTTCGGGCTTGGTCGAACCAACGGTCATAATTTCCTGGCCATCGCAGAAGACCTTAGCTTCTGGGTACCAGGTCGGGTGAATACCAGACTTAGCCATAGCAGTGCCAACAACGTCAATAAACAATCTATCCAACCAGAACTAGCCCACCAGACCTGGGGCTAATACCCATCTTCCCCATCCCCAAGCGGGGAAAAATCTAACGCTTGGAGAACTGGGGAGCTTTCCGGGCTTTTTTGAGGCCGTACTTCTTCCGTTCTTTAGCGCGGGAGTCGCGGGTTAGGTACCCCTCTACCTTAAGGGGCTTACGGTTTTCTGGATCGAGCTCACACAGGGCTCGAGCAACCCCCAGGCGAATCGCATCGGCCTGGCCAGTTAAGCCGCCGCCCTTGACGTTCACCAACACGTCGTAGTCGCTCTCCAGGCCCAGCACCTCTAGAGGTGCCTTGGTGGTCATCAGGTAGGCGGAATTGAACTGTAAATACTCATTCCCAGGGCGCTTGTTGATGATTAACTGGCCGCTGCCAGGCACCAGCCGCACCCGGGCAATTGCCGATTTGCGACGACCTGTACCCCAGTACATAACTCGCTCAGATTGATCGGTGGCCTGCATTAGTTAGCTTCTCCAGGAATAGTGTTAACAACAAGAGGTTGAGGGGTCTGAGCCTGATGGGGATGCTCTGGCCCTGGGTAGACTTTGAGTTTGGTAAACTGCTGACGCCCCAGACTGGTCTTGGGCAGCATGCCCTTGACGGCCTGTTCAATGATACGCTCTGGGATCCGGGCTTGCAGTTTTTCAAAGGTCTCGGTCTTCATCCCGCCAGGCCGACCAGAGTGTCGCCGGTACAGCTTGGTGCTCGCCTTGCGACCGGTCACCACCACTTTCTCGGCGTTGACCACGATAACAAAATCCCCAGTGTCCATGTTGGGGGTGAAGGTGGGCTTATTTTTGCCCCGCAAAATTGTGGCAATTTCAGTAGCTAGCCGCCCTAGCCGCTGACCTTCAGCGTCGATCACGTACCACTGGCGATCCACATCGCTTTGGGGGGGAATGTAGGTTTTAGTCGTCATAGCGTTTTATCCGTCTTTTTTTGGCGTCTTTTGGGGTAAACCACAATACATTCGGCAGAATCCTAGGCCACAGCCGCACCCAGGTAAAAGTGAGGCTGGGCATCAAACCAAACCTCGTCGGCAAAGGGACAGGGGTCGTAACCGACCCGCAGCAGACAGAGCCCCTGGGCTGGAGCCGAATACTTAACCCGATCGCGCTGTCGCTGCTGCCAGATTTGCCTGAACTCCAGGGGCGACAGCTCACCGTGGCCAACCTTCACCAGCAGGCCCATAATCAGCCGCACCATCCCGTAGAGGAACCCCTTGGCTTGCAACTCTACCGTTAAGAAGGCATCTCGCCGCTGGCATTGGGCTACCTGCATCTCAACCCAGGAATGGCGCTTACTTGAGCGAGCCCGATGAAAGGCAGCCATGTCGTGGTACCCCACCAGCGCTTCTAGGGCGACCTGCATTCTAGCCTGGTCTAGGTGCTGGTGGTAGTAGTGCCACACGAAGGGGCGCACAAACAGATTAGGACACTGGCCCGTGTAGAGGGTGTAGCGGTAGCGCCGCCACTGGGCCGAGAACTGGGCGTGCCATTGCTCAGGAACTGGAGCTGAGGCCCGCACCAGAATGTCCTGGGGCAGCCGCGCAGTCAGCATTTCCGCCCAGCGATGGGCCGGAATAAAGGCGGGCGCATCAAAATGGGCCACCTGGGCCGCCGCATGCACACCGGTATCGGTTCGTCCGGCACCGCTGACTCGGGGAGCGTAGCCCAGAACCGACTGAATAGCCGTTTCGATCTCTCCTTGCACAGTGCGCGCATTGGGCTGCCACTGCCAGCCATGTAGATGAGTGCCTACGTACTGCACAGCCAACGCTACCCGCTGAGTGGCTTGGCCAAACTCGGCGGGGTGGCTCTCTAGGCTGTGCTGGATGGGAGATAGTTTAGGCATGAAAAACCAGTCGATTCTGGGGGCAACTAGGTCAGTTCGATAATCGCCATTTCGGCGTTGTCACCGCGCCGCCGCACGGTTTTAAGGATGCGGGTGTAACCGCCGTTGCGCTCGCTATAGCGATCCGGAGCTTCGTTAAACAGGGCATGAACCAACTGCTTATCGTAGATGTAACCCAAGGCGCGGCGGCGAGCGGGCAACGACCCATCCTTCGCCAGAGTAATCATGCGCTCGGCTTCCTCCCGAACTGCCTGGGCTCTGGTTTTAGTGGTGGTAATTCGCCCGTGGCGAATTAGCTCAGTGGTTAGGGCTCGCAGCAGGGCTTTGCGCTGGTCTGCTGGCTTGCCTAATTGATGAACACGGCAACGGTGACGCATGACACTTAACTTAGGTAAACAATAGGATTCAACAACGACTTCGACCGACTACTCAAGCAGCACCAGGAGTTGACACCGTGCAGCCTCGCCCCGGCAGCAACCCTAGGAGGGCTTAGAGGCTTTTTCCATCGGCAGGGTAATACCCAACCGCTCCTGCAGGGCTTCGATCACTTCCTCCGCCGACTTTTGACCAAAGTTTTTGATTTCAAGCAAATCTTCCTGACTGAAATCAAGCAGGTCGGCGACGGAGTTGATCTGAGCCCGCTTTAGACAGTTGTAAGCTCTGACCGACAACCGCAATTCCTCAATGGGAATTTGGTTATTGGGATCCTCTTCCTTAACTTCTTCATCAAACTTAGGCTCAAGGGTGACATCCTTCAGCGGCATAAACAGGTCAACCAAAATATTGGCAGCCTGGCTCATGGCCTGCTGAGGCGTGATGCTGCCATTAGTCCAGATATCCATGGTGAGCTGATCCTTTTGCATGGATCCAGAAACCACCACTTCATCCACGGTGTAGTTAACCTTACGCACGGGCATGAAGATCGAGTCAATCTGAATAAAGTCCAAGGCGGTCGCATCGTCTTTACTTCGATCTACGGCCCGATAGCCCTGGCCCCGTTCAATCCTAAATTCCATCTCCAGGGTATGGCCGTCAGCCACAGTGGCGACGTACTGCTCTGGGTTAACCACTTCTACCTCAGCCGGCAGCTCAAAATGGCCCGCTGTTACCCGGGCTGGCCCCTGCACCAGCAAACGGCCAATCTGCGGCTGCTGGGAGTAACTCCGTAGAGTAATCTCCTTCATATTGAGGAGAATATCCAGCACGTCCTCCCGCACCCCTGTAATGGTGGAGAACT
>CAYUBC010000054.1:0-2812 GCA_964442885.1 uncultured bacterium
TGACGAACAAGACTTCTTCTTCCTCGGGCTCGTCGCCCAGCCCAGACTCTGGAGCAATCGACTCACTGTGGCAGCCCTCCTGGTGGCACTGGTTAATTTCGGCGTTGAGTGGAACCGTCGAAATCGAGAAACAGACCGCCTGGCTCAGGAAGAGCAACGAAGAGCTGAGGAAGGGTACCGAAGAGCTGAGGAAGAGCGACGAAGAATTGGAGCAGGAAATCGCAATGCTGAGGAGCGATAACGAGCGGCTCGCCGAGCTAGAATCCAAAATCGATGGATCGTTCTACAAATACGGTATTTACTCGACCCCAGCCCCGAAATCCGAGCAGCCATGACAGATCTGCTCCAGTTCTTGCAGGAATATGGTGAACTGTAGCTGCTACTGCCCTTCTGCGACCCACTTTCTCAAGCCCGACTTGCCGCCCATGGTGAACCAATATTCCCAGATGCCGCCCGAGGCTGTTGACCAGTCCTTCAGGTCAAAGTAGCCGCTGCCGTGGGGTGTGCCAGCGATGCGGTAGACCTTGACCGCTCTGCCTTCGTTGTGCCAGACGAGGGGCCAGCCGGGTTCCATTTGCTCAGGCAGAGCGCCATTGGGCTGCAAGAAGTAGGCATCTTGACCGATGGCGGTGCCATTGCCAAATACGCGGGCGATGCCGTTTTCGTCGATGGCGACAAAGGCCCCTTCTTCCAGCCCAATTCCATAGTGGCCCAGGCTATTGCCATCGCTGTGGATGACCCTGGCCAACAACCCCAACAGCCGACCGTAGCGGGTTTCGGGATTTTGGCTATTCATCCGATCCAAATGGGTGTCCAGAATGACCCGTTCTAGATAAGGCACTCGAATAAAATCGCTGCGATGGATGGTTTGGGTGTTGTAGTGGAAGGGGTCGTTGAGAATTTCTGAACTAATCACCCCTTGATGGTCGGGAGCGTAGTAATAATCGCCCAAAATTGCCATGCCAGCGCTGGTGCCCGCTACAGGAACTTTTTTCTCATTCAGTAAATAGTTAATGGCCTCGGCAGTGGCGGTGCCTTCCCAAAACTCCTGGTACTGGTTTTGGTCGCCCCCAGCAATAAACAGGGCATCAGCCGCGTGAATATAATCCACCACGTCGGGGGCGTTGGCGGCCTCACGGCTGTCCACCGATAGCTCTGCCGATGAGCCAATGGAGTCGCGGTAGTGGTCGCAAATCCACTTGGCCTGCCCACCTACGCCACCGACTCGTAATACCAGATAGTGGCCACCCTTGGCCCGCTCTAAAAACCAGCGAGTCGCGGCATCTTCGCCAGACTTGTCGCCTTCGGCCCCGCCAATCAGCAAGCAGCCTGCCTGGGGTGGAGTCGCCTGAATTTCTCGGTTCCGACAGACGAGGTAGTAATCATACTCTTGTCGTCTACCCATGCCAGTGCGTCCTTACGAGGGGTGTGTTTACAAGCATCCCCTTCAGTTTGTCCTAGGGAGATTTAGCCTGGTTTAAGACTAGAGGGCTCTTTCTCCAGAGCAAGGTCTACTATGGGGCATAGATTTTGTCTTTGGGTTGACATGTATACCTTTATCCATGATCTGACCGCGACCCAGATTGAGCAGCTGCTTCAGCTTTACAAACAAACCTGGTGGGCCAAGGAAAGGAAACTGGCTGAGGTGCAACGTATGTTGAACCAATCTGACTTGCTCTTTGGCCTGTGTGAGGCGGATACTCAGACCCTGGTGGCCTTTGCGCGAGTACTGACAGATGGTATCTATCGAGCTATTGTCTTTGATGTAGTTGTGTCTGAAGCCCATCGCCGCCAGGGGTTAGGCCGCTTGTTGCTTCAGCAGATTGTCTCCCATCCTGTTTTGTCTCAGGTGGAATGCATACAGTTGTTTTGTTTGCCAGATATGCTGCCCTTTTACCAAAAACACGGCTTCGAGAAAGCCGAACCGCTTCTATTGGTGCGTCAGCGTCAAAGGATTGATTAGGCAATCCAGTCAGACAGTACGTTGAATCGCCTCACATTGAAGACGGTGGGCAGTAGCCACCCTACCAAGGCTCTAATATCCTGATCCAGTTGGTCAGTGCTCTACTGGCGCTGGTGCAGGTTCAAATCTGGCACGTCAACATGGGGCGAAAGGCTGAGAACCCACTCGATGCTGGAAATCAAGTCTGACATTGGGATAGGCGTTTGGGGCGGAAACCGGCCTTCGGTAATGTCTAGCTTGACTTCTTCCGTAGCGACGTTGCCAGGGTTGATGACGGTAAAGCCAATCTGCCGATTTTGCAGCGCCAGTCTGAGAGCCTGAACGGCACCCCGCAGGGCGAATTTGGAGGCCGTATTGGCCACTTCTGGGGAGGCGCAGTGGTCAAAGCCCGTGAGGGCTCCGATGTAAATGGCTCGCGGATTATGGCCCTGGGCCAGATTATCGGCCATTACCCTGGTGATTTCAATCGGGGCAATGGCGTTAACGCCGATGACAAAGCGCGTTTCTGCATCCGAGCTTTGAAAGAAGTCGTAGGCATCGGTAAAGGCATGAGTTTCCCAAACGCCACCCATAAACAGCAGCGCATCCAATGGGTAGGGGCCGACGGTGGCTTTAATGGCGGCGATGCCGTCAGGCTGGGAGATATCCGCCTGAATCCATTGCCCAGCTACAGCGGGGCTTCTGGAGACTGCAAAGACCCTGTGCCCCGCCTGGGCGAAATGCTGGGCAACCGCTGCGCCAATGCCACGACTGGCCCCTACGACCAGAACAGTTTTCTGAGCGACATCCACTACTGACAGGTGCCCCGGCCCCATTGTTGGTCATAGCCAACGGAAACCTGGTCACCCC
>CAYUBC010000054.1:2822-12476 GCA_964442885.1 uncultured bacterium
GTGGATAGATGCACCAGGGTGACATCGGCGGCATCATTGACAGCGCCGCGCCAGATCGCCTGGCCCTTGTCATTTTTGCGGTCGTAGCTGAGGAAGGCTTCGGCAATTTGCTGGCCCGTGGAGCGCCGCCGCAGTTGAATGCGAGAGAAGCCCGCCTCACGGGTAAAGAACACGGTGAAGTTGATGTCGTTCACCAAAATTGAGCCAGGGCAGGTCATCTGGAGGTTATCCTGGTTGGGCTCTACCTGGGCCAGGGCCGGGGTTTCTTGTTTAGGAGCAGTTTCAGCCGTTTGGCCTACCTCAGGCTGAGTAGTTTGCTCAACTTCAGGCGCGGAGGCTACTACCTCGCTACCGCTGCTACAGGCCGTAATGCCAAAACTCAACGCCAGCACACTGGACAAAAGGACACGGTTCATTGGAAATCCTTAATTCAACAATTCCACGAAAAAGCATCATACTCTAAGCCTCAAGGTTTGAGGTTTAAGGTTTAGGGTTTGATATGGTTTCACTCCCTAAACCTTAAACCTGGCCCTAAACCCTATACTTTTGCGCCCAGACGCTGGTTAATTTCCCTGGTGTACTGGTCAGCATTAAGACCAGTGACCAGGTGTAGCACGTTATCCTGTAGGCGCATAATGCCCTGCACCCCAGCCGCCTGCAAGCCCGGCTCATTGACCTTAGTGGCGTCGGTGACTTCCACGCGCAGACGAGTCAGGGCAACGGCATCGATAGTGCGGATGTTGTTGGCTCCCCCCAGGGCTACTATCATGCCCTCGGCTTTTTCCCCAGCTTTGGGATCGGGGGGCACTTTAGCCAGGTCGGAGGTGGTTTCATCCACAAATCCTTCAGTGGGCACCGCTACCTCATCGGCTTCGGGGCCAGCCGTCCGCATGTATTCGGCCATGTCGGTTTTCAGGTTGTCAGAGCGGGGGCCAAAAATAGCCTGAACGTTCTGGCCCACCTGCACCACGCCCGACGCCCCCAGGGCCTTCAAACGAGGCGCATTGACCTTAGCCACATCGTTGACCTCAACCCGCAGGCGAGTAATGCAGGCATCCAGGTTTTTGATGTTGCGACGCCCGCCAAAGGCCATGACCAGCGCCTTGGCCATTTCAGCGCTGTCGCCAGTCATTACCGCCGCGTCATCGCCTTCGGTTTCAAGCTCGCGGCCCGGTGTCTTGAGGTCAAACTGGTGAATCATAAACCGGAAGGTGAAGTAGTAGAGCGCCGCAAAGATGGGCGCTAGAGCAGGAATTAGCCAAACCCTGGTGCCTAAACTGCTGAACAGCACAAAGTCAATTAACCCGTGGGAAAAGGTGAAGCCCATGCGCCCGCCCAGGGTGACAAACAACCAATTGCAGAACCCGGCAATGACGGCGTGTACCCCAAACAAAACCGGCGCAACAAACAGGAAGGAGAACTCAATCGGTTCAGTAATGCCGGTGAGAAAGGAAGTCAACGCGGCGGAAATCATCAAGCCACCGACCTGCTTGCGGTTTTTGGGCCGAGCGCTGTGCCAGATGGCAATGGCTGCGGCTGGTAGGCCAAACATCTTAAACCAGTAAGCGCCGCCGATGATGCCCGCCGTGGGGTCACCGGCAAAGAAGCGGGCAATGTCACCCCGCACGGTTTCGCCGGTAATTGGGTCTTGGAAAGAGCCAATTTCAAAGAAGAAGGGCACGTTCCAAACGTGGTGCAGGCCAAAGGGCAGCAGCAACCGCTCGATAAACCCGTAAATGGCAACCGTGAGAGGCACGTTGTCGCCTTCGGCGGCGGTTTGGGCGAAGGAATCAATCACGGCCCCTACCGGTGGCCAGACCACGCTCATGATGATGCCCAACAAAATCGCCGCAAAGGCGGTGATGATGGGTACCGACCGCTTACCCGCAAAGAAGCCCAGGTAGGGCGGCAGGGTCAGGCGGAAGAACTTATTAAATATGTAGGCGGCAATGCAGCCGACGATCAAGCCGCCAAATACCCCTGTATCCAGGGTGGAAATGCCCAGCACCGGGGTAGTTTCCAGGCCCATACCCACGGCCACAGCCCCCAGGGTAGCCAGAAACACCATCAACCCCACCGTGGCGGCCAGGGCCGAAACGCCATCGTTGCCGGTATAGCCAATGGCTACCGCAATGGCAAAAATCAGCGGCATACTGGCGAAAATGGCGTCGCCAGAGTTGCGCATAATCGTCGCCAACCACTCCGGTAACCACCAGAATTTGGCATCGCTGATGACGCCCTGGTCGATTTGCTGGAGCTCAATTAAACGGGCACTGCCCAGGCCCAGCAGTAGACCGGCAATGGGCAATACCGACACGGGAAGCATGAGCGACTTCCCCATTTTTTGCAAAAGCCCGAAGGCTTTAGTCCAGGTATCTTTGAGAGTCATAGGAAGAATGGGTAGAGGGTGGGGGGAAAGGGGCAGAGAAAAAGCGGCATGGAGTTAGGCCTCGTCTAGGGGCACTAGCTCCCGTACTTGGGCCGCAGAATCCATACTTAGGGCTTGTTGGGCCAGTTCTTGGCACTGGGCCAGGCTGAGGGTGCGCACCTGAGCCTTGACGGTGGGAATTACCGGCACGCTAACGCTCAGTTCCTTAACGCCGAGGCCGACCAGAATGGGCACCGCCTGCGGGTCGCCAGCCACGCCGCCGCAAACGCCCACCCACTTGCCGTGCTGGTCTGCCCCGCGCACCGTCAGGTCAATCATTTTGAGAACGCTGGGGTTGAGGGCATCGACGTAGGGGGCCAGTTTGGGGTGGCCGCGATCCATCGCCAGGGTGTACTGGGTCAGGTCGTTGGTGCCAATGGAGAAGAAATCCACATGCTCGGCAAAGCGTTCCGCTAAAATTGCCGCCGCTGGAACTTCGATCATGATGCCAATTTCAATCGGCGGCACGCCCAGCTTTTGGCGTTCCTCTTCCATGACCGCCTTGGCCATTTTGAGTTCGTCGATTTGGGCAATCATCGGGAACATGACCAGCGCCCGTCCAGCCGTGGAGGCCCTGAGAATGGCCCGGAACTGAGTGCGCATCAGTTCGGGCCGGTCGAAGCCGAGGCGAATGCCCCGTTCCCCCAGAAAGGGGTTTTCTTCAGCGGGCATGGCCAGGTAGGGTAGGGGCTTGTCGCCGCCCACATCCAGGGTGCGAATAATCACCGGGCGATCTGGCCCAATTACCTCCAAAATGCCGCGATATACAGCTTCCTGGTGCTCTTCGCTGGGCGGAACGCTAACTTCCATGAAGACATACTCGGTGCGCAGCAGGCCCACCCCTTCGCCGCCGACTTTCATAGCGGCTTCGGCATCTTTTTGGCTGCCAATGTTGGCGACTACCTCAATCTGCCGCCCGTCCTGGGTCATGGCCGGTTCAAAGGCGTGGTCTAAATCATCGGCCTGCTTAGCTTTTTGGTATTTAATGCTGGCCTGGGTACGCTCCAGTTCCGCTGCCGAGGCATTCAGCCGCAGCTTGCCCTTGGTGCCATTTAGAATCACCGGCGTGCCGTCGGGTAAATCCAACACGCGCGGTTCAATGCCTGCGATCGCCGGCAGCCCCATCGACCGGGCCATAATCGCCACGTGGGAGGTGGCCCCGCCGGCCACGGTGCAGAACCCCTTCACCCGCCTGGGGTCGAGATTGGCCATGTCTGAGGGGGTCAAATCCTCCGCCAGCAGAATGGTGTTTTCGGGGTAGGTGAAGGTTTCTTCCTGCACCCCGGTGAGAATGCGCAAGACGCGATCGCCCACGTCCCGCAGGTCGGTAGCTCGCTGAGCCAGCATTGGGTTTTTTAGTTGAGACAGTTGATCCGCCATTGTGGTGTAAGCCTTCTGCCAGGCAAAGGCGGCGCTTTTGCCCTTGTCAATGGCGCTCCCCGCAATGTCCAGCAGTTCAGGATCTTCCAGTAATTCCTGGTGGGCCGCAAAAATGGCCGCCTTGCTGGGGTTGCCCTGGCCATGCACCTTAGCCCGCAGGTTTTCAATTTCCAGCAGAGCCTGGCCGGTGGCTTTGTCTAGCTGACGATGCTCGGCATTGGGGTCGCTGGCCTCTTCTTCCACCTGAATGGTTTGCCGCTGGCAATGGTAGGTGTTGCCCACCGCCAGCCCAGAGGACGCCGACACGCCCAAAATCAGGTTGGGATCGTCACTACGAGGCCGGGGCGCTGGGGCCGACACCTCTGACTGGGCAATGCTGGCCGGGGCCGATTCAATGGGCACGGCTCCTTCTTCGCCCAGGCCCGTGCGCACCGCTTCCGCCAGCGCCGCAATGGCCGCCTCCGCGTCTGGCCCGGTGGCCTCCAGGGTGACGGTATCGCCCCGGTTAACCTCCATCCCCATGAGCGCCACTACGCTGCGTACATTGGCGCTGTCGCTGCCCCGATGAAGGCGAATGGTGGATTCATACTTTTTAGCCAACTGCGCCAACACCGCCGAAGGCCGAGCGTGCAGGCCCACCGGGTTAGGAATGATGATGTCCTGGGAGGTTACCGTTGGCCCGGTTTCTGCCCCACTGGCCGCTGCTCCGCCAGCCAGAACCAGCTCCAGGATAGGGTCTCTGGAGGCATTGACCATGCCCGTAGCCGGTTTAAACTCAGCCACGCGATCGCTATTGGTGATGATGATTTGCGTCAGCAGGCTGCGGGCGTGGATGGCGACGTAATCTGCGTCAAATTCAATCAGCATGTCGCCGGTTTTGACGCGATCGCCCACCTTGACCTTGGGGATGAAGCCCTGGCCCTTCAGCGCCACCGTATCAATGCCAATGTGCATCAAGACTTCGATGCCTTCGGCGGTTTTCACGGTAACGGCATGGTTGGCGCTGTGAATTTGAACAATTTCTCCATTGCAGGGAGCCAGCAACACCTGGCTGATGGGGTCAATGGAGATGCCGTCACCCACCATTTTTTGAGCGAACACAGGGTCAGGCACCTTTTCAATCGGTACCAACTGCCCTGAAAGAGGAGCTACCAAAACCACGGTGTTGGTTTTGGTAGGAGGAGCTTGAACAGTGGTCATAGGGGTGTCCTAATGGCGTTTTCCTGAATAGGGTGGTAGGAAATGAAACATAACCCTGCAATCTAGGGATTCAAGGTTATGAAAGCTTTAATAAAGGTTGACTTGGCAATCTAACGTTGCATTGGTTGCATTGAGCAGATTCAAGGCAACCCATTAGCGGCCTGAGGGGATTGTCCCTGATTGGGTAGGCGGGGGCGGGGGTGGTTTAAAATCATTTAACTTAGACGTGTCCCTCTAGCCCCTCAAGCTCATCCGCATGGCCCAGTCTTCCTCGCCCCTGCGCTCCTCTATGACGCCCTGGACCCGGTTAGTTAACTGGGTTACCAGCGAAACGGTGCTCTACGTCCTCAAGCGCATTTTGCAGGCACTACTCACCCTGCTGCTGGCCTCGGCTCTGAGCTTTTTTGTGATCCAGCTAGCGCCCGGCAACTTTCTCGACCAGTATCGCCAGAGCCCGCAGTTCTCTGAAGAAACCCTGCGACAGCTAGAGACCCAGTTTGGGCTTGACCAACCGGTTTGGCGGCAATATCTTAACTGGCTCTACCAGGTCGTTTTTCACGGCAACTTTGGCCTTAGTTTTTCCTACCAGCGGCCCGTGGTAGATATTCTCTGGGAGCGGGTGCCCAATACGCTGCTGCTGTCCTTCGCGGCGTTTCTGGTCACCTGGCTGATTGCCATTCCCCTGGGGATTATTGGTGCCGTCAACCAAAACCGCTGGGCCGACCGAGCGCTGCGGGTGCTGAGCTATATCGGCCAGGGTATGCCAACCATCATCACCGGCCTGCTGTTGCTGTTTTTTGCCCAATCCGTGGCCCCGCTCTTTCCCATCGGTGGACGCACCAGCATCATCCATGATGACCTCAACTGGTTTGGCCGCCTGCTGGATATCGGCTGGCACCTGATTTTGCCAACCGTGGTCCTCAGCATTACCGGCTTTGCTGGCCTCCAGCGCATTACCCGCGGTCAAATGCTGGATGTGCTGCGTCAGAACTATATTCAAACCGCCCGCGCCAAAGGGCTATCGGAAGATCGGGTCGTCTATGTCCATGCCCTCCGCAATGCGGTCAACCCCCTGATTACCCTGCTGGGGTTTGAGTTCGCCAGCCTGCTGGGTGGCGCGTTTATTACGGAGACTTACTTTAACTGGCCAGGGCTAGGCAAACTCATTCTAGAAGCCGTCACCGCCCAGGATTTGTACCTGGTGATGGCCAGCCTGATGATGGGGGCGGTGATGCTGATCATCGGTAATCTCCTAGCCGATGTAGCCCTGAGCTTTGTCGATCCCCGCATTCGCCTCGCGGATATGAATTGAGCTGCATAGCGTCGCTTCACCATACCTATGGTTCATTTCCCACCCTCCCTTACCGCTGACTCAGCCCCTGTGATCGCGCCAGCCTGGTTGAGCCGTCCATCCGTAGAGGTGGCACCTGAGCTGCTGGGCTGTCGGCTGGTGCGGCGCTGGCCCGATGGTCGTCAGCTAGGGGCAGTGATTGTGGAAACGGAAGCCTACACCGAGGGTGACCCGGCCTGCCATGCCTACCGCCGCGAAACTCCTCGCAATCGGGTGATGTTTGGCCCTGCCGGGTATAGCTACGTGTATTTGATTTACGGGATTTATCACTGCTTCAATGTGGTGACCGATCAGAATCGCACTCCCAGCGCTGTGCTCATTCGGGCGGTGGAGTTAGAAACTGTACCGCTCTGGCTGCACGGTTACCGGCCTGAAAAGCCCCTGCGCTGGGGAGCCGGGCCGGGCAAACTCTGCCGCTTGCTAGAGATTGATCGTCGCCTGACCGAACAACCCCTGCACCCGGCCCAGGGTCTATGGCTGGAACATCGCACCGTGGACTGGCACACCCGCCTCAGCGACCCCGCCGCCATCACCCAAACCACCCGCATTGGCCTCACCCAGGGTACAGAGTTACCCTGGCGCTGGTACGCCAATCCGTCGGGGGCGGTATCTAAACGTTAGCCAAGGTAACACTGGGCCATCGAGGCTTGGGCCATTAACCTAGGTCAACTCTACCTCGCTGTCATCCCCCAGCATAAATCGCAGGGCTTTGGGGCGCTGCTCGGTAGAGCGAAGAACAACCCGCTGGCCAATCAGACTATCCACAATGCGCTGCTGCACGTTTTCAATGCGGGCCTGATCCAGCACAACGCTGTGGTCGAGGTCTACGTTAACCAGCCTGGCACCATCGGCAATGCTGCTGTAGGGGCCGATGAAGCAGCCCTCCAGGTAGCAGTTTTGGCCAATCACCACCGGGCCGCGAATCTGGCAGTCAATAAGTTTGGAGTTGGCCCCAATCTGCACCCGGCCATCAAGGCGGCTCTGGCCTTCTAGCCGCCCGTGGTTATAGCACTCTAGCGTGGTATCCAGCAGCAGACGGTTGGCCTCCAGCAGGTCGTCTTTTTTGCCGGTATCCAGCCACCAGCCCTGGAGTTCACAGGCTTTGACCCGCTGCTGACCATCAATCAGCCGCTGAATGGCATCGGTAATCTCCAACTCTCCCCTGGCCGAGGGCTGGATTTGCCCAATGGCCCCATGCACCTGGGCCGAAAAGAAATATACCCCCACCAGCGCCAGGTTAGAGGGCGGCACCGCAGGCTTCTCCACCAGCTTGACCACCCGGCCATCTGCGGCCACCTCAGCTACCCCAAAGGCAGTGGGATTGGCCACCTGTCGCAGTAAAATCAGCGCGTCTAACTGCTCGGTCTTAAAGGTGTGAATGAAGGTCGCCAGGGAGTCCTGAATCAGGTTGTCGCCCAGGTACATGGCAAAGGGCGAGTCACCCAAAAAGGGCTGAGCCACCTTAACGGCGTGGGCTAACCCATCCGGAGAGGGCTGCAAAATGTAGGTGATTGTTGCCCCAAACCGCTCGCCATGGCCAGTGCGGCTACGAATTTCGTCCCCGGTTTCAGGATTGATAATTAGCCCAATATCGGTGATCCCAGCTTTTACAAGACTTTCAATGCCATACCAGAGAATCGGCTTATTCATTACCGGCACCAACTGCTTAGCCCCGGTATGGGTCAGGGGACGCAATCGGGTACCTTTGCCCCCAGATAAAATCAGTCCTTTCATTACCGTCGTTACCCATTGAACGGGTCTTTAGTCCATTCAAGCATTCCCAGCCTGCACTCGTCGTGACAAGGCAGAGCGGGGATTGTGGCTAAGAAAAGAACAAACTGACCCTGTAACCACATCGGTGCACCTCTCAAGATCCAAAATCTAAAATCCTTAACCCACCCCTACCCCTCCCAGGAGGGGAATTCAGAGTTCAAAATCTAAAACCCACCCCTACTCCTCCCGGGAGGGGAATTCAGAGTTCAAAACTCAAAATCCTTAACCCACCCCTACCCCTCCCGGTAGGGGAATTCAGCATTCAAAACTCACTCCCCATTACCTTCCCCAAAACTTCGACCGTTGCTTTGCCAGTGCGCTGGGGAGAAAACTGGCGCAGGCGCTCAAACCCAGCCTTGCGGAGGTGGGTTCGCAATCCGTCCTCCCGTCCTACCCGTGCCATGGCCTCAGCAATGGCATTAACTTGATAGGGATCTACCAGTAGCGCGGCATCGCCTGCTACCTCTGGCATGGAGGCCAGGTTAGCGGTAATTACCGGGGTGCCGCAGGCCATCGCCTCCAGGATGGGCAGGCCAAAGCCTTCCCACAGGCTAGGAAAAACCAGAGCCAACGCCTGATTGAGCACAGTGACGAGTTGATGGTCAGGCAAAAAGTTGAGGACTTTGACCTGATCTGCAATTCCCAACGCCTCGGCCTGGGCTTGCAGGCGGGGCGTATCACGGGGATGATAAGGGCCGACCAGCCACAGCTCATAGTCGGCCCGGTTAGCCAATTGAGCAAAGGCGGCCATCACCCGGTGCCAGTTTTTGTAGGGAGCGCAGCGGCCCAGGCAGAGGAAGTAATGGCGCGTGGGCAAATCCAGCCAGCGAAAGCGGGTTTCGTCGTGGGCCAGGGGAATAGGGCTGAGGCGATGGCTGGGGCAGCCGAAAAATGCCATCAGGTCATTAGCGGTAGCGGTGGAATTGCAGATAATGTGCTGTGCCTGGCTCAGAATGTGTGGCAGGTAGTGGCGGCAGTAGAGCCGCAGCGGTGCCCAGGGCCGGTAGAAACGCAGGGGAATCAGGTCATGAACCGTTACCACGTAGGGGATGCCCTGGCCCAGGGGCGCTTCTGGTATAGGTGAGAACAGCAGCGAGGCGTTGGTCTGGCGGTACAGGGAGGGAAGCTGGGTTTGCGTCCACCAGAGGCGCTTGAGGTGCCCGCGCAGGCCGTGGGCAGCGGTCATCCCAGGAGGCACTACCTGTTGAGCGGGGTTAGCGATGCCGGGTAGGTGGTGGGAAATCAGGTAGTGCGGTTGCAGGGAATGCAGGTAGGGCAGCAAATTGAGGGCGTAGGTCGTGGTGCCGGTGGGCTGCTGTAGACAGTAGGCTAAGTTAACTAGCAGCACAAACCACTCCTGATAATTTTTTAACGGCTTAAGACTATGCCTACTAAGGATGCGTACTATCCCAAGAGCCCTCTGTGCAGATCATCTACAAGCTGCGACCGATGCGAAGCGCGATAGGCCTTCTACAGAGCGCCCCTTCCGTTGGGTCCAGGGCGGCGGAACGGCCCTGGTCGT
>CAYUBC010000055.1:0-12468 GCA_964442885.1 uncultured bacterium
CACTGCGCCCCCTCAATGGGCTGCTGCTTGCGGGCCGCCATCATATCCTGATGCACCCCAAAGTAGACCTCATTTTCGGCGTCCAGATCGCGACTGCGACCGTGGCTCTGCTGCTCTAAGGCAGGAAACTGCTGGTTAAGAAAGGCGCAGGCTTCTTTAACGTAGTGAATGTAATAGGTATCGCAAAACCCGCACTCACTACAGAGTTCTTTAGCCGGACGCGGGGCACCAGGGCGGAGCGCTTTGGCTTTCCTATGGGGTGGCTGGGCCAGAGTCATATTAAGAAGGTGTAATTACAAGTAGACCTGTCATTCACCATACCGCAAGGCTTTCATCCGATAGCAGTCTTCGCTTAATTGTTACGAAATGCTAAGACCCTAAGCATTTATTACGACTCAACATACCTATGTACCCCTGCTAACCAGGGCGGGAATCCTGATGCAACCCCGATCTAAGCACCGGGGCACCCTCGATCCTAGGTAATTTCCCTCATCTCCCCGGCCTCTTCCTGATTTAGCCTAGCTAGCAATTAGCTCCCCATCCCATTGGTCACCAGGTTTTCTCGACTTACCGTATGCAACTGTGACTTATAACGACTCGTCCCAGACGATAGGCTGTTCACTACCCTGTCAAGCACTGATCACACCTGCGGATCAGGCGGTTACGATTGATCTCTGTCCGCTTCAAGTCGAGACCACTCTATCGCTAGGGCAAGGGCTTAAGGCCATGGCCGCGGCGTCGAAAAGCTATGCCCTGGTGGTTTGCGCCCAAAAACTAATGGGTGTCTTTACTTACGAGAATGTTGCCCAGGCCACGGCCCAGCGAGCTAACTTTAACCAGGCCACCGTTGGTCACTGGATGACCCCCCTGGAGGCACTCAGTCCAGCCCCGGCAGGCCCCCTTTGCGGCTGGGAAATTCCAGCCACCGCTGCACCCGTTAGCCACTTACCCGTTATAGATGCAGATGGCCACCTGGTTAGCTTGCTGACCTCAGACGGCGCTTACACCCTGCCAGTTAGTGCGGAGGGCATTCACCACTGCCTGGCGGATCTCAACCATTGTCAGCAGTCATCGGCTTCCCTGGAGGCGCATCAAAGCCATCTCACCTTTGCCCTCAAGGGGGCCCGCATGGGCACCTTAGACTGGGACTTAGCGGCTAACACAGTCACCATTTCAGAGGAGTTGGAAAAGCTGCTGGGGTTGCCCCCAGGGGAGTTTGATGGCCAGTACGGCAGCCTTTTCCAGTACATTCATCCAGAGGATTGCCAATCTATCCATCAAACGCTGCGGCAAGCCGTTCATCACCGCCAGCGCTATGCCGTCGAGTTTCGCGTGCTTCAGCCCGATGGCACCGTGCGCTGGATACTGTCTCAAGGGCAGGGATTTGGCGATAGTCACCCCGCCACCCGACTGGCAGGGGTGATGCTGGATATTTCTGCCCAAAAGCAAGCGGAAATCGAGCTGATTCTCCAGGCCCAGCGAGAGCGCTTAGTGGGGGAAATTGCCCAACGGATTCGAGCGTTACTGGATTTAGACAGCATCTTGCAGCAAACCGTTATTTCGGTCAGGGAGTTCATTGAGGCCGACCGAGTCATTATTTTGCAGTGCACCGCTGATATGAGCGGCAAGGTTATCCAGGAGTCTTGTGCTCCCAATTACCCAGTGATGATGGGCTGGGAAGTGCGCGATCCCTGGAGCGCAGATGAAAAGTTTTTAGCCCACTACCGCCAGGGGCGGGGGTTGGCGGTGGGGAATATTTATGACCAGGGGCTATGCAACGACCAGCTGATGTTTTTGGAATATTTTCAGATTCAAGCGGAGGTTGTGGTGCCCCTGATTCAGGAAGAAACCCTGTGGGGGCTGCTGATTGCTCACCAGTGCAGTGCCCCGCGCGACTGGCGCACCGCTGATGTCAGGCTGCTCCAGAATTTAGCCACCCAGGTGGGTATCGCCATTCAGCAAGCTAAACTGCATCGGCAGCTTACCCAGGCCAATCAACGCCTGCGCCGGATGGCCTACCTGGATGGTCTGACTCAGGTGGCCAATCGCCGCCGCTTTGAGC
Source organism: uncultured bacterium (assembly GCA_964442885.1). Lineage (GTDB taxonomy): Bacteria > Cyanobacteriota > Cyanobacteriia > Phormidesmidales > Phormidesmidaceae > Nodosilinea. The sequence goes on from CAYUBC010000055.1 coordinate 2,063, forward strand.
AACATCTGGATACGGAATGGCGGCGGATGGCCCGTCAAAAAATGCCGCTTTCGGTCATCCTGGCCGACATTGACTACTTTAAAGGATTCAACGACCTGTACGGCCACCAGGCGGGAGATAACTGCCTGCGCCTGGTGGCCCGCACCCTCAGCCGCGCCGCCAAACGCCCTGGCGATTTAGTCGCTCGCTACGGCGGCGAAGAATTTGCGGTCATTCTACCCAACACCGATTTGAAAGGGGCGGAAACCGTGGCGGAAGATATTCGCCGTTTAGTTCGAGATCGCCGCATTACCCATCGCGGTTCCGCCACTGACAATATTGTCACCATGAGTTTGGGCGTAGCTACCTGCATCCCCAGTGCCAGCAGTTCCGCCGCCCACTTACTCAAGCGCGCCGACGCCGCCCTCTATGACGCTAAACATGGCGGGCGAGATCAGGTCAGGCTGGCGGAAAGGTGAGGAAGAGGGAAGAGGGTAAAAGGCTGGGTTTTCTGACTTGGCACTGTCCTTTCGTTCAGGCAGTTCTCAGCTTAATAGGTTCTAATACGTAAAGGTAAAAAATCTGGGGCACTCCTTTGGCGGCCAGTTTTTTTGCCACCTGATTCCGTATTTGCCACCTAATTCCGTACAGAGACGTTGTCAATGGTTTCTTTTCAGGCTCCTCCTTCTAAGCTGTCACTGATTACCCCCTTTGAAGATCAGCTTGACCATCCCCTGAGTAAGCTGCCCATTACGGTACTGCAAGTTAATCTGGGTCGAAAGTGTAATTTGGCCTGTACCCACTGCCATGTGGAGGCTGGCCCCAGCCGTACCGAGGAGATGTCGGCAGCGGTCTGCGAACAGCTGATTGAGATAATTCACCGCTTTCCCCAGATCACCACGGTTGATTTAACCGGTGGTGCCCCAGAAATGAACTACGGCTTTCGGCCCCTGGTAGAAGCTGGGCGGGCCGCAGGCAAAACCGTCATAGTACGCACCAACCTGACCATTTTCTTTGAACCCGGCTACGAGGATTTGCCAGACTACTTTGCCCACCATCGGTTGCAGGTGGTGGCCTCCCTGCCCTGCTATTTGGAGAAAACCGTCAACCAGCAGCGCGGGGCAGGGGTGTACGATACCTCTGTGCAGGCTTTGCAGTGGCTCAATCGGTTAGGCTATGGCCAAGATCCAGCCTTGCAGTTGGATTTGGTCTACAACCCAGCGGTGCCCCGCAGCGCAGATTTTTCTCTCACCCCTAACCAGGCCAGTCTAGAAGCGGACTACAAAGCTTATTTACAAACCCATTTTGGGATTGCCTTTAATCATCTCTACACCATCACCAATCTACCCATTGGTCGCGTCAAGCAGCATCTCATCAATCAAGACCTGTACTGGCCCTACCTCAAGTTCCTGGAAAGCTATCACAATGCGGGTACGGTGGCTAACCTGATGTGCCGCAGCCAGCTTTCGGTGGACTACCTCGGCAATCTGTATGACTGTGACTTTAACCAGATGGAGGGCGTACCGGCTCAGCTACCGAACGGTAGCCCTGTCACCGTGGCCGACTTACTGGCCGCCAACTCCCTGGATGTGCTGGAGTGGGTGCAAACTCGCCTCTACTGCTACGGCTGCACCGCAGGCAGCGGTTCAAGCTGCGGCGGCGCTTTAATGTAAGGCTAATTAGTGCAGGGCTAACTGGGCCAGATGCGGGAAACTACAGCCGCACGCCCCAAATACCAGGGCCGTAACTGCTGCCAGGCCGCTATGAACCATCGTCGTGCCGCTTCGCTGGACGGCCCCCGGTAGCGACAGAGCAGGCCCATCTGCAAACGGGTGACGCCTACCTCCCCAGGTTGGCTGGCATCCCACAGCGTCCTGATCAGGCTGACCTGGTCGGGGGTGGGGAGGCATCCCACCAGGGCGAAACTGCCGACCACGGCCTGGCCACCCAGGCCATTGGGGCTATCCAGGGCTGGGCTGCCACCCGTTAAGCCCTGCCGGTCAATCCACAGGGGTTGGTTGGCCTGCCAGACTTCGAGGTGCGATCGCCAGTTTCCCTCTGTGAACCGCTCTCCCCGGGCACTGCGCCCAAAGCGGGTGATCTCCCAACCACACCAGAGCGCTCCAGGGGCCAGGTTAACTCGCAGATCCTGACAATACTGCGCCCCATTAAACACAATGGTTTCTTGGGGAAACCACTCCAGGCAGCTTTCTGGCCCCAGGTTGAGGGCTACCGTTTGCTGGGCCGTAATTGATTGAGGAAGGATAGTTGGATCCAGGCCAGGATCGGGTTTAGCGCTGTAGATTTTATGCGCCGCCGCCGTTGTAACCAGGGCTTGGCAGGTTCCATCTAGAGTGATCTGTATGGTCAGGCTATCTCCCCTCACCACCCCGCCAGCGGTATGCACCAGCACGCTATGGCAAAGCTCTGGCCCCTCTGGGTAAAGGGAGCGCTGCACCTTCAGGGGCGCTTGAGTAAAGACACCGATAGGCACACATTTTCCGTCACGCTGGGCATAGGCTAGGCGGGCTATGCCATGCCAGCCTTGGTGTGTGGGGAATGATTCTGCTTTCAATGCCTAGTCACCTCTGGCCTGCCGCTAGGCGGTGCATTGCGGTTATAAATGCACCCCACGGCCTTTCTCTAGCGCTTTAAATAGCTGTCTGGTACCGGAAACTCTGACATTCCGGCCTGTACGCGCAAATTTTGGCAGCGAATCAGTTCATTGACGTTAAGCACTCGCCGTCCCTCCAGGGGTGGCACCGCTTCGACCGCACGAATCAGCGCCACCGCCGCATCTGCCTGATCATAGCCACGGCGTTGAGCAACCTGGACGGCCTTGTCATCAGCGGCGATCTCAATTTCGGGGCCGTTCACCCCGCGCCAAATTTGCCAGGCGGCCAGAGCCGTGACGCTCCCAGCCGCCAACACTCCCACGGCATCCCCCTGCACTAGCTCAAAAATGCCGCCAGTCAACCCCGCTCCCATCAATGCCTGGTACCAGTTGGGCTTAAGCACATTGGCCAGGGTCACCCAGCACACCGTCCGCAAAAACAGCAGGTCTCGCTCAGCCACAGACAACTGCTGCCACAGATCCAAATTCATGCTAACGGTATGGGTCTGTTGCCAGGGACGAGGAAATTCTGCCTTGATCACATCCAGCTGGCGATCATTAAGCATGAGCTTGGTTTTCATCCGGGCCGAGGCTGGCATTAGCTCTCTGAGCCGACTAATTTCAGCATTGGGGTTAACCACGGCAACACTGTCTACTAAAAAACCACTCCCTAGCCTACCATTTTCTTTCTGTACCGCTCTTCTCCGTTACCCCGGCTTGTGGCTGAGCTTGTAAAGTAGATTTAACAATCATTTCTCACCGAGCTATGGATCATCCCCCCGTTAGTGCCGAATTGCCTACTGCCGAACCGGCCACTGCTGAACCGGCCTTGGCCCCCAAGCCGGCTGAAGCACCGCCCAGCTTTGTTAAGCTGGCCATGCGCAACATGGTGCGTAAGGGCGGAAAGTCGCTGTTTCACTTTTCGCTGACCCTGGCGGGCTTACTGGGCCTACTGTTAGGTCTGGCCTACCTAACGCGCTAACGGCCCTGTTCCCATGCCCAACCTTGAGGTTGCTCTAAACCCCAATCATCCCCAGGCCGATTTAATTGATCTGGCGGACTGGCAAGCCTGGTTTGACCACTGGGCCACTCAGGTCGAACTGGTGGGTTCGCCCATTGATGCTTACGAGCTGTCCTTAACGCTAACCACCGACCCAGATATCGCCGAACTTAACCACACCTATCGCCAGCTTGAGCAGCCCACGGATGTGCTGTCTTTTGCGGCTTTGGAGGCTGACTTTCCCCTTACCCCTGAGCTACTGGCCACGGAGCCGCTTTACTTGGGGGATATCATTGTTTCTCTGGATACGGCTCAGCGGCAGGCGGACGCAGCGGGTCATTCCCTTGCTCAGGAAACCCTCTGGTTAACGGCCCACGGTTTTTTGCACCTGCTGGGGTGGGATCACCCCGATGAGGCCAGTCTGGCCGCCATGCTGACCAAACAAACTGAACTCTTAACCTCTATTGGTTGGAAACTCCAAAATTAGGTTAAATTGGCCCTGGTTACAGCAATTTTTTAATCTGTCAGGATATAAATTTACCGGGCAGGTCGTAGTCACCATGTAAGGGTAAATAAAGCGTTCCAGGCTTTTGCCCCGGGTGTTACCACGCTGCTTCTCTATTAGGTGTAATTGAGTTATTCATGGCTATCTATCGTGAAGGTTCTGAGTCTGTGGCCAACGTGCCTGAGCCGTCTCTTTCTCCCATCGACCGCTCCCTTTCCTGGCAAGTGGCCGCCAACCTGTTGGTTAGCTTTCAGTATGCCTGGCAGGGGGTGGCCTACGCCTTTCGTACCCAGCGCAACTTTCGCATCCATGTGGTGATTGGGGGGTTAGCCGTGAGCCTGGCCCTTTGGTTACGGCTAGAGGCTGTGGAAATTGCGGTCATTAGTCTCACCTGTGGCCTGGTGATGACGATGGAGTTAATTAACACAGCCCTGGAGTCTGTCGTTGACCTGACGGTACAGCAGACTTACCACGAACTCGCTAAGATTGCTAAAGACTGTGCGGCTGCGGCTGTTCTCATGTCAGCCCTGATTTCGGTATCCGTGGCCGTTTGTTTATTGCTGCCGCCCCTCTGGCAGTTGATTTATCCCTAGCCCCGCTATGATCCTCGTTATCGACAACTACGACAGCTTTACCTACAACCTGGTGCAGTACCTGGGAGAATTGGGGCAGGCACTCCCCGTAGCCAACCAGCTTCAGGTGTTTCGCAACGACCAAATTACCCTTGACGAAATCCGCACCCTAGCGCCAGACGGCATTGTGATTTCTCCTGGGCCGGGCACCCCAGACGATGCCGGAGTTTCCCTGGCGGTGATTGGTCAGCTGGGCCCCAGGATCCCGGTATTGGGGGTTTGTTTAGGCCATCAGAGCATTGGTCAGGTTTTTGGCGGCCAGGTGATACCAGCCCCGGAACTCATGCACGGTAAAACCTCGCTGATTCATCACACTGGCAAAGGGGTGTTCCAGGGCTTGAACAATCCCTTTCAGGCCACCCGTTACCACAGCCTGGTCATTGACCGGGCTACCTGTCCTGACGGGCTGGAGATTACCGCCTGGGTAGAGGATGGCACCATTATGGGTGTGCAGCACCGAGATTACCCCCATATCCAGGGCGTGCAGTTTCACCCAGAAAGCATTTTGACGGAGGCAGGCAAGCAGATTCTGCGGAATTTTCTGGTGTCGCTGCCCGTAGCCGTAGTAGCTTGAGCACACTTGAGCACAACGGCTGATAGCGGTTGCTGATTAAGCCTCGGCTGTTTCCCCGTTGGTCTGCGGGCCTGCCGCCATCGTATTGTTGTTCAGTGCCTGCTGCACTTGCTCGACCAGCCAGGTGTTGAATAGCTCCTCCAGCAGGCGTTGGCGGGTGGGGTCATCCAATTTGGCAGGCAGAAATTTTTCCAGCCGCACCACCACAAACCAGTCCCCCACCCGGGTAGGGGGCCACAGCTGGCCGGGTTGGCTAATCGACAGCACCCTCGCCAGGGCCGGGTGGGGCACCGACAGTTCTACCGGCCCAATTAAGCCGCCGGTTTGGGCCTCTTGCCCTTCAGAAAACTGGCGGGCCAGGTCCGCAAAGGGCTGGCCATCGTCCTGAATGCGAAAGAAAAGCTCTTGGGCTAGACCGGCTTCCTTAGTGCGAATCAGAGAATACAGCACCCGATCTAACTGGGTTTTGCGTTGCAGAAAGTAGGACTCTAGCTTGTTGCCCCAGGTTTCGGTCTTAAATTTTTGCAGCTTTTGGTCCCGCTGGGCCAGGGGTTCAAAGTCTGCCAGGGTCAGCCCGCGCTGCTGTAAATAGGCACTGCGCTGCTCCTCAGAGCCAATTTGGTTGGCCTGCATAAACCGCTCAACGGCGGCGGCAGATTCGGCCTCGGAGAGCTGAATGAGGGCAACGGCCTGATCGATCACCACCTCCTTCACCAGGGCTGGCAGCAGCCCGTAGCGCCTCAGCATCGGTACGAGCTCGGCAGGGGCTATGGCCTCGTCTCCAATGTGGAGCACAACATCAGATTCAGAGGGAAGGGGCAGAGACACTACAGCAGCCGGTTTAATCGTTACCATCTAGCCAACCTTATCGCATTATGGAAATTTCTCAGCGGCTCTCCCCAGGGGAAATAAGAAAGCCTTATCTGCTGGTATACCCACATTAAGTTGGCGATGGGCAAACCCCAGATAAATTGTTGACTAAGTTCCTGTACCTGAGGGTGAACTGGGCGAGGCAATTCGATAAGCTCTGCTACAATCCATCCATTCTGGCGTTTTTCCAGACCCCCAAGGATAGTGCAATGACCAGCCCCGCCGTTCCCGTAATCCACTATATCGATTTTTTCAGCCCTGAAACGACGATTCGCCATCAGGCCATTGACACGGTGGGCAAAGCCCTGGAGGATACGGGCTTCTTCATTCTGTCTCAAAGCCAGGTTTCTCCGGAGGTGTTGCGCCGGGCCTACCAAACGGCAACGGATTTCTTTACCCTCCCTGAAACGGTCAAGCGCCAATACCAGGGCACCCCTCAGCGGAATCAGGGCGGATTTTCTTGCTTTGGCAGTGAGCAAGCCAAGGGCTACAGCCTGCCAGATTTGAAGGAGTTCTGGCACGTTAATGCCTACAGCCTCACCCAGGAGAGCGCTCCCTGGCCCCAGGAGGTGCCCTTCTTTCGCCCAGTAATGACTCGGTTGTATCAGCAGCTTACCACCTGTGCCGAGGCGCTACTGGAGGCCTGTGCTCTGTATTTAGGGCAACCCCGCGCCTGGTTGGTAGATATGGCCAAAGGCGGCAATACGGTGCTGCGCTTAGCCCACTATCCCCCTGTTCCACCCAGTACCGCCGGGGGGAGTTTGCGGGCCGCCCCCCACGAAGATATCAACCTCATTACCCTGCTATGCGAAGCCACCGCGCCCGGGCTGGAAATTCTGACCTCAACGGGCCAGTGGCTCCCCATTCAAGCCAGCCCAGACCAAATTGTGGTAGACACAGGCGACATGCTGCAAAACCTCACCAATGGGCTGTTTAAGAGCACTACCCATCGAGTAGTCAATCCGCTGCGGGGCAACCAGCGACGGCTATCGATGCCGTTTTTTGTCCATCCTCGGCCAGAGGTGGATCTGTCGCCCAGGCCGGTGTTTATTGAGCGCACTGGCGGCAAAGCCCGTTTCCCTGACATTACCGCCGCCCAGTACCTAGAGCAGCGCCTTGAAGAAATCAGTGTTTCTCCAGCTTAGGGTTAAGTCTGTTTGGGCTGTCCGCTGTCCCGTCCTCGCCCTGATCCCCACGGCTAAGGCCTTTGCCAGGTGGCAATATTCCAGGTGCTCAAATCCCACGGGGTGAGGGCAATGCCGGTAAGGCGGTTGCCGACGGCAGACACATCGGCCCGGTGAACGATGGGCAACACAGCTGCCTCGTTAATCAGCAGGTCGTTCATTTGGATAAAGAGCTGCTGTCGTGCCTGGGGGTCTAGCTCTACCGAGGCTTGCTGCCAGAGCGCATCGTACTCTGGGTTGCAGTAGCGGGCGTAATTGCTGCCAGACCAGTTGTTGGCTTTTTGGGCTACCTCATCGCAGGTGTAGGTTTGCATATAGGCTCCGGGATCAGGATTAGTGTTGCCCGTGGCAAACATTTGCAGGTCGGCCCCAAAGCGTTCAAGGGTATCTGGGCTGGCCGGGTCACCGGAAAAGAAGATGGTGGCATCAATGCTCTTAATCTCAACGCCGATACCAATTTGCCCGAAGGATTGCTTCACAATCTCCTGGGTTTTCTGCCGCAGGGGGTTAACGGAGGTTTGAAAGACCAACTCCATCTCTTGCCCGCCTTTATCGCGAATGCCGTTGCCGTTGGTATCGACCCAACCCGCCTGCTCTAGCAGAGCCGCTGCCGCCTCTAAATCGTGCTCATAGCTGGCATTGGGAGACTTGAAGGGCTCTGGTGCCACCAAAAAATGAGCCGTAGGTTGTCCTGCCGAGCCGTAGAGCCGAGTGGCGATGGTGTCGCGGTCTACCGCCAGGTTCAGGGCTTGCCGCACCTGGCGATCGCTCAAAATTGGATGAGGAAACTCCATACTAGAGGTCTCCCCATCAGCAGTGGCCTGGTTGGGGTCGGTAAAGTTGACAATCACCCGCTCGACCAGGGAGCCAAAATTGGTGACCAGTTTGCCCCGACCCGCCGCCGCTAGCTGATTTAGCACGTTAGCTTCTACCTGAAGGTTGTAGGCATAGTCTACATCTCCGGTTTGCAGTACCGCCCGGGCCGCCGAGGCCGCATCGCCCCCGCCTTTCAGTTCCACCCGACTAAAGGCCAGTTGGTCAACTTCCCGATAGTTGGGATTGGCCTCATACACAATTACATCGCCGGGAATAAAGTCCACCACCCGGTAGGGGCCAGTGCCCACGGGTTGGGTATTGGCCGGAGCTTCGCGGCCATTGGGGCCGTTGTAGTCCTGGAACAGGTGGCGCGGCAGCACCATCCCCTCCGTGCCCGTAAACACCAGATACCAGGCGGGGTTAGGTTCCTTGAAGGTAATTTTGACAGTAGTATCGTCCAGGGCTTCGACGGATTCCACACTCTCGTAGGTGCCAGCGTTGGTGGTGGCTACCTCTGGATTAACGATGAACTCGTAGGTAAAGGCCACATCTGCTGCCGTAAAGGGGGTGCCGTCTGACCACTGGATGCCCTGCTTAAGCGTCCAGGTGACGCTAGTACCATCCGCCGCCACGCCGCCATTCTCCACCGTGGGTTCTTCAGCCGCCAAAAACAGCACCATGTTGCCCTCGGCATCAAAGCTGGCTAGCGGTTCCAGAGTGATGCGGCTGGCCTCAGCATCCTTGAACCCGCTGGAAAAGTGGGGATTCAAAATGGTCGGAGCCTGCCAGTAGAGCAACTTTAGGGTATCGTCAGCGGCGGTGGTTGCCGCTGAATTGGACTCTGGACTGACGGTTTGCCCCTGCTGGGCCGGGCGACATCCCGTAACCAACAGCACACACAAGCTAACAGTGGCAATTGCACGACAGTTCATGACTCACCTAACGCTAGACCAAAACTCCGCCCAGCAGCCTCTGGGAAGGGAGAAGTGTTACGAAGCATAGCGCCTTATGGGGACTGTGAATGTTAGAAGGTGTTGTCAGCGGTCAACCTTTCCAGTGGGCTAAAGGGGCCTGTATGGGAGCCACAACGTTCAGCCACCTTGGCTTCCAGGTATTGCCAATGGGCTAGGCCAGCAGGACGGCTAGGGAACCCTGGTTAGGGATTCCTTACTTCTACCCGACCCAAGCGCCGGGGCTCCTGGCCACTTTGCCGAGCGATGATGGCCTGTTCTAACACTTCAGCCGCCCGCAGGTATTGGGTATCGGCTTCGGTGGCCAGGCGAGATGGGTTGCTGAAGAGTTCGCTGCGCTGGCGATCGCTCAATTCCACCTGTACGTCGGGGGTAATGCCCTTGCGGCTGATATCGGTGCCGCTAGGGGTAAAGTAGTGGGCTACCGTAACCGTCAGCCCAGAGCCATCGGCCAGGCCATGGAGGGATTGCACCAGCGCCTTACCAAAGGTAGTCGTGCCAACAATGGTGGCTCGATTATTGTCTTGGAGGGCACCGGTCAAGATTTCGCTGGAGCTAGCGGAAAGCCGGTCTACCAGCACCGTTAGCGGCAACTGCGTCAGGGCGGTGCGGTTAGCCGAAATAGCGTCATCCGTGCCGTTGCGGTCTACAGTTCTGACAATGGGGCCATGCTGAAGCCACATGCGGCCAATGTCAATGCTGGCCAGTAGCAGCCCGCCCGGGTTGCCGCGCAGATCTAGGACAAAGCCTTCTACTCCCTGGGCCAGAAGGCTTTGGATGGCCTCCTCCATTTGCTCAGCGGCGTGGGCATTGAACTCAATCAGCCGGATGTAGCCAATGGGGCGGTTGCCAACGGTTTTGAGGGCATATTCCACGGTGGGCACCTCCAGGCGGGCGCGGGTCACAATCACGCTGCGCGGGTTGCCCCCGTTGCGGGAAATAGTCAGGGTCACCTGGGAGCCCTCCGCGCCTCGCAGGCGTTGAGACACGCCTTCTGCCGTGAGCCGTTCGGTGCTCTGACCATCCACCAGCAGGATGAGATCGCCCACCACAATCCCCGCTTGTTCTGCCGGGGAATCCGCTGAAACCTCGGTAACTACCACCGTGCCTGCCTGGTTGAACGTCACCGTGCCGCCACCAGTGGTCGTGATCGATTCATTCACGACCAAGTTCGTACCCGAAAGCGAAACGCCCACCGCACCGTCGGTACTTACCGGTCCATTGAGCGTCGTCGCGCCACTGCCCGCAGTCTGAGATAAGC
>CAYUBC010000056.1:0-12427 GCA_964442885.1 uncultured bacterium
TGGGTAGCTGGCGCCCCTCCCCCGATCAACTGGTGGCCTTGTATAAGGCCATGCTGCTGGCTAACCGCATACCCGCCGACAGCCCCTATGCTCCCCAGGCCAAGTCCAGCGTGGCCACCTGGCGCACCCATCTGGATGCCCTCGGTAAGCTGCAAACGGCCCAGTTTGCTGGCGGGGTTAATCATTCAGATACGCTTAAACTGGCTATTCATCAGGCGGAAACGGTGCCCCTGGGTCATCCCCGACGGGTACAGGCTCAAACGATGATTGCCCACTGGCAGCAAGAAATCGAACGGCTGGAAGATCGCCCCTACTTGGCTAAGGCCCATGAGCTGGCCAAAGATCAGACCATTAAGGGGTTACAGACGGCCATTGAATCGGCCAGCGCCATTGCCGTTAATCGCGCTCTGCGCAGTGAGGCCCAAAGCTGGATTTACATCTGGACTAATCAGATTCAGACCATTGAAGACCGTCCTATTCTCAACCAGGCTCGCTACTTGGCCAGGGGCGGCCAGCTCACCCAGGCTATTACTGAAGCCAAGCGCATTGCCACCGGACGAGCACTTTATGATGAGGCCCAGGCCGCCATTGGCGATTGGCAGGGGCAAATTTGGGCCCAGGAGCAGGCTCGTCAACGGGCTGCGCAGCAAGCCCTGGCCCGGCGACAGCTAGAGGCCGCACCCCAACCTACCACCGAGGCTATACCGGCGGAGGCGACGGAAGCCGACCCCAACGCCCTGACCTTGCCGACTATGCCTGCTTTGCCCTTAGCTCCCGCCCCGGTAGCGCCTGCGCCGCTGTTGGAGCGCTCGCCGCTATTACCGTCCCGCCTTGAAACCGTACCGGGGGATGATCCAAGCCTGGCCCCCGCCCCCGTCACCCCCTCGTCTCCACTACCGGCTGTAGAGGGTGGCCAAGCGCCAGATCCAGCCCTGACAGCGCCACCATCGCCCTTGGCTCCCACCGCTCCCAGCCCACCGCTCTCGCCAGAGCCAGTTTCGCCTGCGCCAGGAGCTCCAGCTACGCCTTCCAGCGAGCTTCCCCCGGCTCGCTTCCACCAGTCCCAGAGCGACCCCCAAAGCCAGGCACCTGTTCTAGCGCCAACCGTATCTGTTCAGCCCCAGCCGGAACAGGTGATGACTCCCCAGGTAAACCCGGAACCCGAGGTTATCTACACGGGTGCGCTCTATACGGGCCTTTAGAGACAGGCCTTTAGAGACGGGCCTTTAGAGACGGGCCTTTAGACTCCGATGTTAACGTTGCTCTTCCCTATACTGAGCTGGGCTGCTTGTTGTGAAATTAGCCTGACTATCGCGGAGCAAAATTTCCCGATGGCGAATGCTGTTGATGGCAATTTCCCACGGAAACGTAAAGGATTCAAAGGACTCGGTGGTGATGCGATCGACATCTAAATCCACTACGACCCGCTTCAGGATATCAAAGAGTTCATGGCGGAGGGTCATTAGTTCGGGAATGGACTGGGTGCTGTCGATGCGGTCAATTAAATCTAGAATTTCCAGGTTGTAGGTGTCGGCCCGGTTCTTTTGCTTTTGGGTCAACCACAGCCGGGCCTGCCAGAGGCTAGAAATTCCCAACACTGATATCGACAGCAGCAAGCCGATCGGCTCGGCATACTTCACAATGAACTCCGGTTCGTCCTGTTTGTAGAACGCCTCTGCGCCGGGGTGGAGAGGTAGCCCCAGGTCCGTGCCAGAAATATCCAGGCGAATCATGGCGGCTCTGGGATAGCGGCTAACCAGTTCGTTGCGGTTCTCATAAAGGGTACGGGTCAACGCATTAACCACCTGATCGGACAGGTCTTCGTGGGCCACCAGTAACGCATTGACGGCAACCACGGGTAGATCTGCTGCTGGTGTAGGCTGCCCACCGTCGTAGGTGCCCTTAGGAATCACATGGGCATTGAGATAGGGCAACGACAGGCGCAGGGCATCCACTTGCTCAATCGGCAACAGTTTGATGTCGTTGGATTGCAGTAGGTCTCTGACAGAGTCGTTGCCCAGGGTAATCACCCGGAACAGCGCGTCTACCTCACCCCGTAGCAAGGCGGCGTGGGCCTCGTCAGCAGACATTGGCAAGGTTGTCATGGCCTCGGGGGTGAGTCCGTAGTGCTGGGTCAGGGGCCAGAATAGGGCAAAGGAGCCGCTGCCCTGCGGCATTAGGGCCACCCGTTTACCGGCCAGGTCAGCTACAGAGGCGATCTCGGCATCGGTACGGGCAATCAGATGAAACATCTCAGGAAACAGCAGCGCTACCGCCCGCACCGGCGGGTCTACCGGCGTATCGCTTTGCACCAGGGCAATATCGGCCCGGCCATCGCGCAGTTGGGCCATATTTTCCGGCGACCCATCCGTCTCCACGACCTCAATCCGAATCCGAGGATGGTTGCGGGTCACCACCTCGGCAAAGGCCTGGCTAAAGGCGTAGTATTCCCCCGTGCGCCCGCCCGCCGCCAGCACTAGCCGGTAAGTGCGAGCCGTATTTTGCCACAGAAAAAACGCAGAAACCAAGGCTCCCAGTACACCCAGCCCTAAAAATGGCAGCAATATCCGTCTTTGCATGGCCGTCCTGCGGTGCAACAGCCTGATGCTATCATTGCTTTCTGTACAATGGTTGATGGCGTCTTTACCGCGCCAGCCGCAAGAGCAACTGTTTTATGGCCTTACTCCAAGACCTCCCTCACGTTACCGATCCGCTCCGGGGGCGTACCGTTGGACGCCAGTTTCAGGCCGTTTTTTTGATGGTGCTCTCGGTGGCGTTAATGGCCGCCTTTGGGCTAAGGCTGTTTCAGCTTCAGGTGGTAAACGGTGAGCGCAACAGCCAGTTGGCAGACAGTAACCGCATTCGGCTAGTGCCTAAGCGTCCGGCGCGGGGCACCATTACTGACCGCAATGGCAAAATTCTGGCCGGTAGTCGGTTGTCTCACACCGTTTCAATCTGGCCCATTGCCCTGCCCCGCTCTGAATGGCCCCAGGTAATTGGCCGCCTGGCCGTGGTGCTCAAAATTCCCCCCGAAGAAATTGAAAAACGCCTGGAGCAGGCGGGCTATGAGTCCATTGAATCGATTACCATTGCCCGTGGCATTAGTCCGGCCCAGGCTACGGCCCTGGCGGAATACAGCAACGAGCTACCGGGGGTGCGCCTGGAGGCAGAAGCCGTTCGTAATTACCCCAATGGCGACCTGGCCGCCCATGTCCTGGGCTACACCGGCGAACTGACCGATCAACAACTGGCCGATCGCCGCGATCAGGGCTACCGGATGGGCGATGTGGTCGGCCAGATGGGGGCAGAGTCTGCCTTTGAGTCGGTGCTGAAGGGTACCTGGGGCGGACAACAGGTCGAAGTTGACAGTGCTGGTCGAATTATTCGCATTTTGGGGGATAAACCGGCTGTATCTGGCCAGGATATTCAGCTTACCCTCGACATCGAGCTACAGCGGGCTGCAGAGGCCGCCTTGGGCAATCGCCGGGGGGCCATCGTGGCTATGGATCCAAGGAATGGAGCCATTCTGGCCATGGCTAGCTGGCCAACCTACGACCCCAATATCTTTACCACTCGTATCACCGAGGCCCAGTGGCAGCAGCTTCAGGGAGCCGATCATCCCTTTGTCAATCGAGCTTTACAGGCGTTTCCGCCAGCCAGCACCTTCAAAATTGTGACCACGGCGGCGGCGCTGGAATCGGGGAAATACTCCCCTGACACGGTTCTGCCCACCTATCCCTACCTTCAGGTGGGAGGCATTCAGTTTGGCGATTGGAACCGGGCTGGCTTTGGGCCGCTCAGTTTTACCGGGGCCATGGCCTGGAGCAGCGACACCTTTTTCTACCAGGTAGCCATGCGCATTGGTGGCCCTACCCTGATTGAAATGACACGTCGCTTTGGCTTTGGGCGCAAAACCGGCATTGAGCTGGGTGCTGAAGAAAGCTCTGGATTAGTGCCCGACGACGCCTGGAAGCGAGAGGTTTTGGATGAAGGCTGGGTAATCGGCGACGCAATTAATATGTCCATTGGGCAGGGCTATTTGCAGGCCACGCCATTGCAGGTGGCCGGTATGTTTGCCGCCGCTGCCAACGATGGCTATTTAGTGACGCCCCACCTCTTGAAGGATAATGAAGAGTCTCGCGATTGGCGCGAGTCCCTGAACCTGAGCGACAGTACGGTGGAAATTCTCCACGATGGCCTGCGCCGGGTAATTACTGGCGGCACGGCTACCGCGCTGAATGTGCCCCATCTTCCCCCGTTTGCGGGTAAGACGGGCACCGCTGAAGCCCCGCCAGGCAAATCCCATGCCTGGTTTGGTGCCTATGCCCCGATGAAAAATCCTGAAGTGGTGATAGTGGCCTTTGCCGAGCATTCCGGTGGTGGCGGCGGCAAAGTAGCTGCACCAATGACGCTACAGGTGCTAGAAGCGTACTTTGGTAAACCCGCACCTGGTAACTCCAACCCCTGAGAGTAGTCCTCTAAAGGATAGTCCTCTAGAGGGTCGTCCTCTAGAGGCAGCTTCGGTTTGTAGCCCAAAACTCAGACTCCAAAATTCAGGCCCCAAAATTCAGCTAACGTTAACGCTCTGCGTCCTGGGCATCGTCACTGTCGTCAGTGGGGCCGGTGCCGTTGTAGAGAGCGTCTAGCTGTTCTCTGGCATCCTTAACCGAAATGGAGCGCATTACCAGTAATGGCTCTCGAATGACCTGGCCATCCTGATCGAGCAATTCGGGATGGGGCACGGGTCGGGTAGTAGACGCGCCCCCGTAGAGCTTAGAAGCCTGCGGATTACGGGCATTACCACCCAGTAAAATTAAATTTCTAACCAGGTTGGCAATGGCTAAAATCGCCAGAACCGCAAACGCAATGATGTAAATAATGTGCCACATGACTGTTACCCTCTGGCCAAGCTGTGCCTGTAATGACTTTAACCTGTTTAACTCAGTTATTAGTAGACTAAACCGTCTATTTATGTCGCCTGATGTCGCCCGATATCGCTAAGATTTTTCACCAAGACTATCGCCAACCTGGGTAACCAATCAGTCAGCCGCCCCGGCTCGATGACGGCGGGCCGCCGCCCAACATTCGGCCACTAGCCCATGCCAGTTCATTACCTTAGCGGCTTCTACACCAACCTGACCATCGGTAGCGCTCAGCAAGGCGGCGGCGGTTTGGGTTTCAGCCAGGGCGGTGTTAACTCGTCCCCTCAAGTCGGCCTGCTGGTCTTGGGTGAGGCCAATAACGTTCTCCTGCTCCAGAAAGGCCAGAGAGCGCCCAAACCAGTATTGAAAATCGTCTAGCAGTGGCTTAAGAACTTGCGCTAGCAGGGTTGTTTCTTCAGAGGGAGAGGGAGAAGCCATAGGTTAAAAACTAAGAACTCTATCGGCTGTAATTAGACTCGATAACCAACCCTTCGTAGGCCAGTTTGACCGGTGTAGCTACTAGCCTCCCTCTGATCCTAGCTTAACTTCAGAATTCTTCCATCGCATCTTGCTCCCAAACCTGGCCTAATGGCTGCCAGCCTGCTTGCCAGAGGGCGCGATTTTTTAGCTGCTTAGCGTTGATCCAAAATCGCACCGTTGGGTCGCAGGAGGCAACCAGTTCCGCAAACACCCATTCCCCCTCTTGCTTACGATTCGTCACCTGAAAGTGTCGCCAGCCTTCGGTCTGGTGCCGGGCTGTCCATTTTGAACCCAGGAGGTGAGGGAATTTTTGCTTGCGCGGCATCAGGAGGAGAACCAATGACGTCGGTCTGGATTAGCTATCGTTCTGCGGCCTTAGGCCAGCCTTTTCTAGCTGCCGTTTGATGGCGTTTACGTGCACGACACGGCTGCGAATTTGAACCTGATTATGGTCAATGCGCACGTACACGTTGCCCGAAAGGACTTGGCGAAGGGAGCTACGGCGGTACACCCCAATGCCCTCAAAGCCAGCGTCTTGGTCTTCGCGATAGCCCATGTCGCTTAGGAGCGCGTCAAGCTGCAGCTTGATTTTTTTGGGGCTGGGGCAGGGCACCACCAGGGTACGGCTGCGGTTTGCCAGGGCTCCCAGAAACCCGCCGACCCCCCCCACTAGCAGCCCAAATTGGGTGGGAATGCCCGTTTCTAATCCCAGGCCCAGCGTTTGAGTGGCCAGTAGCGTTGTGATTGAGGCGGTGCCCAGAAAGTAGTACAGGAAAGCGGCTCCAAAGCCTGGCCCAGGCGGCAGGGCTGGGGTAGCGTTGGCAGTGGGTGCTGCCGGGGAGGTAGGGGTTGGGTCAGGAGGTTGAGCCATAGGTTAATAGCGAGGAATGGTGCGATCAACCAGGAGGGAGTAAGCGTCAATGCCGCCGGTAAGATTTTTTAACTGGGTGAAGCCTTGCTGGGCCAGCCAGCCACACATCTGGGCGGAGCGCATGCCGTGATGACACATCACCACGGTTTCCTGATCCACTTCAAATTGGCTGTGGATGGTGTCTGACCACGCCGCAAACTGGCTGAGGGGCAAGTTGACAAAGCCCTCCAGGCGAGCCAGTTCAAGTTCTTCAGGTTCTCGCACATCAATTAGTTGTAGGTTACTCTCCCCAGCGGCGAGGCGCTGGGCAAAGGTTTCCACTGAGAGAGACTGGTAGGGTAACGGGTCTGAAGACAAGGCCATAGGTTACAGTAAACTCCCAAAAATCATACCCAGTAGCAAAATGAAGCCCAGCTGCACATTCTGACGAAAGATTTGCCCATACAGGGCCAGGGGTGGCTTGTAGCGACTCAGCAGATAGCCCTGCCGCGACCACACCAGCAGCGCCATGGCTAGCCCAATCCAGTAGGGCCAGGCCAGCATTAATAATAACCCCAGCCAGATCAGCAATAGCCAGGTGCCCAGAAAGCAAAACCCGACAATTTGTGGGGTGTAGTCGCCAAAAAACAGGGCGGCTGAGTTAACCCCAATGCGGCGGTCATCCTCGCGATCAGGCATGGCATAGACGGTGTCGAACCCCAGGGTCCACAGCACCACCGCCAGCCACAAAATCCAGACGGGTAGTTCCAGGGAATTTTTCACCGCTGCCCAGGGAATTAGTACCGCAAACCCCCAGGCCAGCGACAGCACCAACTGGGGCACCGGAAATACCCGCTTGGCCAGGGGATAGAGCAAAATCACCGGTACCGCCAGCACACACAGCCAAAAGCTCAGGGCATTGAGGTACCGTGATAGCCCGTAGGCACACAGCAAGGCCACCCCCAGCACGCCTAACCCGACGCCCACGGAAAGCTCGCGGGCCGCCAAAGGTCGGGTGCGGGTGCGTTTTACCTGGGGGTCAATGTTGCGATCCCACAGATCATTCACCACACAGCCAGCGGCACTGGTAGCCAGAGTGCCGAGAATAATCACCCCCACCAGGGGCCAGGGTGGCCGTCCTCCTGCCGCCAAAAACACCGACCATAGGGCCGGAATCATCAGAATCAGGCGGCCTGTGGGCTTATCCCAACGCAGCAGGCGGGCAATCGCCCCCAGAGTAGAGGATGGCCGAACAGACGGGCTTGCCATAGCGTCAACAATCAACGGCGACAGGTCTATTTCCAGCATAGCGGCCAGCGGGGTAAGCGGATTCATGATTAGCGCAGAGAATTATTTGAGTAACCCTGTGGGAAAATAAGAGGTCTATATGATGGGGAGGTTGTCTGTGAAAGCATTAATAGTCGGCAGCGGTGGCCGCGAACACGCTCTGGCCTGGGTGCTCTTACAATCTCCTGGCATCACCGAAGTGGTTTGCATACCTGGTAATGGGGGAACGGCTGCCCTACCCAATTGCCGCAACCTAGCTCTGGATGTCAATGATTTTGAAGGGATTGCCCGGTTTGCGCTGGTGAATAATTTGGAGCTAGTGGTGGTTGGCCCAGAGCAACCCCTGGCCAACGGCATTACTGACTATCTCCAGGCTCAAGGGCTCAAGGTCTTTGGCCCCAGCCAGGCCGGAGCCCAAATTGAAGCCAGCAAAGCGTGGTCAAAGGCGCTGATGGTAGAAGCCGGAATTCCTACGGCGGCGGCCCGCGTGTTTGAGGAAGAAGCCGCCGCTGTAGCCTATCTGCAGCAGCAGGGCGTGCCGATTGTGGTCAAGGCTGATGGGCTGGCAGCGGGCAAAGGTGTGATTGTCGCCCAAACCCTGGAGCAGGCCACCGAAGCCATTGCCGATATCTTCAGCGGTAAGTTTGGCGAGGCCGGTAACCGGGTGGTCATTGAGGAGTTTATGACAGGCCAAGAAGCCTCGGTGCTGGCCGTTACTGACGGTCAGACCATTCGCCCCCTGCTCCCCGCGCAGGATCATAAGGCCATTGGTGAAGGAGATACTGGCCCTAACACGGGCGGTATGGGAGCCTATGCGCCAACGCCGGTGGTTACCCCTGAGATGATGACTCGGATTCAGCGTGAGGTGCTGGAGCCCGCGATCGCCACCCTGCGCCGCCGAGGGATTGACTATCGCGGGGTACTTTACGCCGGGTTGATGATTACCCCCGCTGGCGACCCCAGCGTGGTGGAATTTAACTGCCGCTTTGGCGACCCCGAAACCCAGGCCGTGCTACCGCTGCTGGATACGCCCTTGGATGAGGTCATGCTGGCCTGCATTGGCGGAAAATTGGCCGATCTACCACCCCTGGCCTGGAAACCGGGAGCCGCCGCCTGCGTGGTAATTGCCGCTGAAGGCTACCCCGAAAGCTACCCCAAAGGGATGGAAATTTTTGGCCTCACTGACGCTGACGCTGCTGGGGCTATGGTCTTCCATGCTGGCACTCGCCGCCAGGGAGACAGCATTCTGGCTGATGGCGGGCGAGTGTTAGGCGTAACTGGGCTGGGAGATACCTCTGAAGCCGCCATTGCCAACGCCTACGCCGGGGTTGATAAAATCTGCTTCGAGAATATGTATTTCCGCCGCGACATTGGCTACCGGGTGAGAGCTTAGGAGACTGCCTGGCAAGCTTGAGCCTCTGCGTAGGCTGGGCAAAGGGCCTGACCCGTGCCCAGCAGGCGAGCTGCCGATGGGCACGCTAGCTTTGCCTATCCTCCCTCCTACCGGGGTAGGTTTTTATCTAGAAATTACCTGAACGGCTCTCTTGATCGGCCAGGGCGAGGGGTGGCAAGGTCGGCAATCCCTCAGCAAACAGGGCCATAGCCGGGTTAAATTCTTGCTCTAAATCAGTAGCCCCGTCCTCGTCTAGGGCATCCTCTGTCGCTTCGTTGTGGGAAAGGCGGCGCGCTGCTTCCAGGTCGCTGAAATTAAACAGGCTGGGGTCTGCGAGTTGGGACGGTGCCACATTCTGCAAACTGCGAAACAGGCTTTCGGTACGACCGGGCCATTGTTTTTCCCAGGTCTGCAACATTTCCTTAATTTGCAGCCGTTGTAAGTTGGCCTGGGAACCACAGAGAGTACAGGGAATGATGGGAAACTCGCGATAGCGGGCATAGCGAGCGATCTCGCTCTCCGGGCAGTAAGCCAGGGGCCGAATGACGATGTGGCGGTGATCGTCCGTCAGCAGCTTGGGCGGCATAGCCTTGAGCCTACCGCCGTGGAACAGATTTAAAAACAGGGTTTCTACAATGTCATCCCGGTGGTGGCCCAGGGCAATTTTAGTAGCGCCTTCTTCAGCGGCGACCCGGTAGAGAACGCCGCGCCGCAACCGCGAGCAAAGCCCACACATGGTCTTGCCGTCTGGGATTACCCGCTTGACGGTGCTATAGGTATCTTGTTCAACAATGCGGTAGGGAACGCCAATCGCTTCAAAATAGGCTGGTAGCACCTGGGCCGGAAATCCCGGCTGCTTTTGATCCAGGTTGACGGCCAAAATCTCAAAGCGGACGGGAGCGCTACGCTGGAGGTGCCGCAGGATATCCAGCAAGGTGTGGGAATCCTTCCCACCAGATAGGCAAACCATGACGCGATCGCCCTCCTCAATCATGCGGTAGTCGCGGATGGCCTGCCCCACCCGCGACCGCAAAAAAGCCTGGAGCTTCTTAAAGCTATTGGACGTAGGCTGTCTAATGCCGACCATAAACCCAGTGTCTACTCGTCAGCCTTTATTATGCTATGCCCCAGGAAGGAACTTAGCGGCGTTAATCATCATCGTCGGTGAGCTGATTGATGATAGTGGTAATACCCAGAATTGGATTGATAATGGCGCTAGCAGCCCCACCCAAAAGTTCCAGAAAATCAGAGGTTCGGGTTAAGCCAGAACGAGAAACAATGACGATGTCATTCTCGCGGATGGATGGGTTATTCTCATCGCTAATGCCGGAACTTAGATCCACATCGATGGTGCGGTTCGTCACCGTGCCATCCGGATTCAGCCGAATGAAGGCCACCTGGCCGGTCTGGGCACGGGGATCATCAAACCCCCCGGCTGCCAGAATCGCCTGGTTAAGGGTTGAGTTAGGTTTAATGTCGATCCGGCCTGGTGCCCTGACCTCCCCTACAACATCAATTCCAACGGTTGCCGGTGACAAGTTGGCATCGGCTAAGGCCTGGGCCTCTTCTGGGTTCAGGGCTACAGCGGTCGGAATAAAGACCGTATCGCCATCTCTCAGCAGCAGATTGGGGGCTTGATTCCCCTCGTCCAGCAGATTAAAAAAGTTGACCGGAATAACCTGTTCGGGCCCATTCATCTGGGGTCGCCGCACTTCGACATTGCGAATGTCGGCCAACTGAGTAATGCCCCCGGCTGCCTGAATCGCCTGTACTACTGTGCGCAACTCGGTAGGCGTGGTGCCGGCGGCAACCGGAGTACCGGCTGGGGCTGTGGTGTAGGCTCCCGGACGCTTGACCTCGCCCACTACCGCCACCCGCATGGGTCGGGGCGTTACCAGGGTGAGTGTTACAACTGGATCAATCACAAACTCAGCATACCGTTGCTCGATTACGCTGGTAGCCTGGGCTAAATTCAGCCCCCGTACCGCGATCCGGCCTACCCAGGGCAGATTGATGGTGCCATCTACCAAAACGTTGTAGAAATTATCTGTGGCCAAGCGGTTGGTGCTATTGCCATTAGTTATCTCTGGAACATTGAAAATATCGAAGCGAATAACATCCCCTGGCCCCAGGGCGTAAGCCTCATCCTCAGAAGACTCTATAAGAGCCTGATCGGAAACCGCCGGCTGTAGCGGCTGAAACTCTGAATTGGCAGGTGAACCCTGGGCCGTTGGCAGCGCTTGCGCCATAACCGGCGTTACATAGCTCGATACCAACCCTAACGTCACCAGAGCCGCCACAGCGGAACGATACTGACTAATCATAAAATCACCACCATACATACAGGTCATAATCTGGCAGGTCAGCGGCTTATGCGCTTGACAGAGTAGACCAGAAGACTAACTAGCCCAGTCAACATACCCACAAGACCCGGTATTTTAATCAGTTTGTTGAGGTTAAACCCTGGATAGTACCCAGATATATCCTCACGTACACAGGACTACTCGATAACTTTAGCGATGGGCCTTGGGCACACCGGCATCTTTCCCAGAGATTTACCAACGCTTTACACCAACGTTAAGTGGACTTGGAACACATCCTGTAGAAGGCTTTGGGTTAACCGCCCGCTGCCAGGCCAACCTGGGTGTCTCCTCCCAGGCGATTATGCTTTCTGCAAAGCATCCCGTCATCTACGTGTACCAAGTCCAGGGCGAAACCTGTAGCTTTCCTACCGGCAAAACTCCACTTCTGGACTTGGAAAAGGGTTAGTTAAACTTGAGATAAACATCATCCAGGTGCAGTAGGGTCACTACCCGCCGTTGAATGATGCCGGGAATCCTGAATAACACAACCTCAAAAAAGCCCACTGACTTAAAGAGTTCTTGAAGCGCCGGGGTGAACCGCTTGCTACGAATGAGTTCAACCACTCGGTAGTAGTCTCTATACTTTGCGGTTGCCTTTAGTTTTAGCGTCAAAGCCTTCTCTAACTCTGGATTTGACCTTAGATAGTCGGCATGACTGGCCATAAACCCTTGAATAGCTTCGCATTCCTGGTTTAGCCGCAGCGTTGCTTTGGTGCTTGAGGTCAACGAGCCACTGCGGGAGCGGTAATAGTAGTAAGGCTGAGGCAAAATCCAGAATTTAGCCCCCTTAATTAAACAGTCCATATCAATCCAGAAATCTTGGGAAACAATGATTTCTGGCTTGTAATGAATATTATGTTGAATTAAAAACTCTCGCTTAAAGAGGGGTTTGCTGAACCCTAGGCTAAGCCCCCGCTTACCTTCAATATCTGACAATACAAAGTCGGTAGCGCTAACGTTTATCGGTGCTGTCGGCGCACACCTAGCCCATTGGAACAGTGTGGTTCTGGGTTGTGGGTCATCGTCTTCCACAATATAAAGGTCATCAGCCACCATGTCGGCATTTTTGATTCTGGCAAAGCTTAGCAGACTTTCCAACCGTTGAGGTGCATACCAGTCGTCAGAGTCGAGG
>CAYUBC010000057.1:0-12273 GCA_964442885.1 uncultured bacterium
CAGGAGCCGCGCGGCGTAGTGATTGCCCCAGATGCTTTGAATGAGGGCGCTGAGGTTCTATCTGACCTGGTGGCCACAGCGATGAAAGATGCCTACGACAAATCAACGGAGACCATGCGCGATCGCATGGAAGAATTGACTGGGGGGCTTAACCTGCCTGGGCTATAGTCTCCCTTGGCCGATTGCGGTTGACCTTAACCCCCCACAACACCATGACCATTCGCGTACTTTTTGTCTGCCTGGGCAACATCTGTCGATCGCCCTCGGCGGAAAACATTATGAACCACCTGATCCAGCAGCGACAGTTGGATGGTCAGGTGGTGTGTGACTCAGCCGGAACCGCCAGTTACCACGTTGGCAACCCGCCCGACCGGCGCATGGCGGCGGCGGCCCAAACCTACGGCATTGCCTTGAATGGTCGAGCCAGGCAGTTCGAGCCTGCCGATTTTGACCGCTTCGACTGGATTTTGGCTATGGATCAGCAAAACTATCGAGATATCATCGCTCTGTCTCCAGACGCTAATGTCCACGACAAAGTTCGCATGATGTGCGACTTTTGCCGTAGCCACACCGACCAAGACGTGCCCGACCCCTACTACGGTGGGCCAGAGGGGTTTACCTACGTGATTGAACTATTAATGGACGCCTGCGCCGGATTTCTTGATCAGGTGGTTGATGCCTCTGTCGCCGCAACGGGTCGTTAGTCTGATGCGGCGGCATCCCATGCAATTCTCTTTGGACTATGTCGAGGGGCAGCGAACTGCGTCAACGACCTCAGTAAGGCGATTCCTGGGGCGCTACCGATGGATGGCGGCCCTGAGCCTTGGCGCGGCGCTGTTAGCCTCTCCCGGTCAGGCCGCTGAAGAGATTCTGATTTCCTACGGTATTCTGGAGCGTACCATTGCCATTGCCGATTTGGAGCTGTTTGTAGAGACCGGCCAACTAACCCCGCAACTGCGGGCCTACAACGAGCGGCTGCAATTTTCCCCAGAACAGTTGGCGCAAATTCGCCAGGCGCTAGTGACTCCGGCGGAAACCCTCAGCCCTGTGGCAATTTCTCAATTTCTCTACACCGAACAGGGCAACCTGTTGCTCAACGAGCTCACCCGTGTGGTGCGCACCCCTTCGCGCGAGGGGGATTTTTCAGCTTTGCGGGCCGCGCTAATTCTGGGGGCCGACCGGGCCGAGGGTGGGGTAACGCTGCTGGATGTGCTCAGAGCCTACCCCCTGGAGGCTATTCGCATCGATTTGGCGGAGGGGTTTGCGATCGCCCAGGAAATCAACCGGGCGATCTTCCAATCTGAGCAGGCCGTGGCTTTGGTGCAAGCCCTATCGGCCCAGGAAGCTGAAGCCGCAGCGCTCACCCCAGAAGCTTATACGGCGCTACTGCGGTTAATTCAGCAGGAGCGCCGCTACGAGGTAGACCGGACTAGTTTTGTAGTGCCCGGTATATCTCAGCGGGTAGAGCTGTATCTACCTCGGCTGAATCCCGGCCAAAGCCCGCCACCGCAGGGGTTTCCGGTCGTGATTATTTCCCATGGGTTAGGTGGTACTCGGCGCAGCTACACCTACCTGGCGAATTATTTGGCCAGCGGCGGCATTGCTGTAGCGGCCATCGAGCACTCAGGCAGCAACGATCAGCAGCTTTTGGCCCTGTTAGAAGGTCGCGCTGATCAGGTTGTACCGGACGAAGAGTTTTTCCGCCGCCCCCAGGATGTTTCCCTGGTGCTCAATGCCCTGGAGCGGTCCCAAACCAATAACACCAGCTTGCCCATACGACTCGACATGAGCCGGGTCGGGGTGATTGGCCAATCCTTTGGTGGCTATACCGCCCTGGCCCTGGCCGGTGCCACCTTCGACCCCGCTGGCCTGGAACGGAACTGTCCACCTGATACCTTGACCTTCAATCCATCCCTACTTTTGCAGTGTCAGGCCGCCCGCCTGGCCGATTCTGGCCAGCCCTTAGCCGACCCCAGGGTAAGCTCTGTTTTTGTGATGAACCCCATTGGTGGCGTGCTGTTTGGCGCACCTGGCTATGCTCAAGTGCAAATTCCGGTGATGATGGTAGGCAGTGCTGCCGATACCATTGCGCCCGTCTTCCCAGAACAGATTCGGCCTTTTACCTGGTTAACCACCCCAGAGCGTTACCTGGTGCTGCTGGGGCAGGGCACTCATTTTTCGGTGATTGGCGATATTGCACTGCCAGAGCAACCCATCTCGATTCCTCCGGCCCTGGTAGGCCCCCGCCCTGATCTGGCTCAGTCCTACATGCAGGTGCTGGCGGCGGCCTTTGTCAATGCTCTAAGCTTTGAAGCGTTGCCCCTAGATTTAACTACCACGCTGTCTCCAGAAGCATTAGACCAGGCCCTACAGTGAATTCGGCCATCCCCACCGCTGCGCTGAGCAGGCGGGCTGATTCCTTAAGCTAGAATAAGGTCTGAATTTGCAGCAGCACAGCCATGGAAAGGATTGTAGTCGGGCTCTCCGGCGGAGTAGATAGTTCAGTCGCCGCGGCCACCCTGCACCAGCAGGGATATGACGTGGTGGGGCTAACCCTCTGGTTGATGAAGGGCAAAGGCCAGTGCTGCTCAGAGGGCATGGTAGACGCGGCCAAACTTTGCGAAGACCTGGGTATTCCCCATCATATTGTGGATAGCCGGGAGGTCTTTCAGCGGGAGATTGTGGATTATCTGGTCTCAGGCTACGGTAGCGGGGTGACACCACTGCCCTGTTCGCAGTGCAACCGGGCGGTTAAGTTTGGCCCCATGTTGCAGTATGCCAGGGAAGAGTTGGGCTGCGATCGCATTGCTACCGGCCACTACGCCCGCATTACCCAAAATCCTGAAACCGGACGCTACGAACTGCGGCGAGCCGTTGATCCGGCCAAAGATCAGTCCTATTTTCTCTATGACTTGACCCAGGACGTGCTGGCCACCTGCCATTTTCCCCTGGGCAACCAAACCAAAACCGAAACGCGCCGCCTAGCGGCTGAGTTGGGCCTGCATACAGCGGCCAAACCCGATAGTCAGGATCTGTGCTTAATTGAGCACCACGGCTCGATGCAATCCTTTTTAGACAAATACCTGGCTGCTAAACCGGGCGACATTGTCGATACCGAGGGCCGCATTTTGGGCCAGCACACCGGCATTCACCACTACACCATTGGCCAGCGCAAAGGGTTGGGCATTGCCGCCCCCCACCCCCTCTACGTGGTGGGCTTTGATGTAGGCCGTAACCAGGTGATCGTGGCCGACCGCAGCGATGCCCACTGGCCCGATTGCACCGTGCAACGGGTGCATTGGGTATCTATTGATGCGCCCCAGGAGCCAATTCAGGTGTTGGTACAAATTCGCTACCGCAGCGAAGCAGTCAAGGCCATGCTGATTCCCCTACCGGCCGAAGCGGGCCAGGGACACCGCGCTAGCGTGGTGTTTGACGAGCCTCAGTTTGGGGTAACTCCTGGCCAGGCCGCCGTCTGGTATGACGGCGACCGAGTGCTAGGCGGCGGCCTGATTGAGGCTGCCGTGACCGACGAGGCCATTCCAGCGGCAGCAGCAGGAGCCGCGAGGTTACGTTTCTAGGGGTTAGGAGGTTTCCAGGGCGAAAGCTCCCCGCTTCAAATAATTAGGAATTCCTGGACGTAGCACCATCATGTCTAATGCGACTAAAGATCAACAGCATCCCCAGTACAGCGCTGATCGCCAGGTAGTCAACCAGCTTTTGGCGGGAGAGGCCAGCGACTACAACCTGGTCGAGCTGGCGCGGCTGATTATCCGCTATCAAGGATTTCCAGGAGCACGAGACATTCAAGCCGATCTTCAAAAAGCCTTAACTCGCTGGCAACTGACCGAGGCAGCCCTGTTTGCCAAAACCCGCGCTATCCATCAGCAAGGAGAGATCTATAAAGGCCTGGGCCGAGGCCGAGAAGATTGGAGTTAACCTTTGCAACAAAAATACTGAGAGATACTGAGAGGGTGCACGACATAGATTTTCCTCCTTCCCTGTATTACTTGCTTGGGCTATACCATGACACCGGATCCAGATGTGCCCTGCACCCAGGCGATGCCCCCAGACATCGCCAGATTTCAGGCTCATTTTCCCACCCAAACTATCTTTGACCAGGCCTCTATCAGCCTTATCCTGGCCGACTTGCAGGGCCTGGTGTTGGATGCCAACCCCGCCGCCTGTAAAGCGTTGGGGTATTCTCGCCAGGAGTTGGTAGGTCGCCCCCTCAGCCAATTTACTCACCCCGACGATGTCGCGACTGATCAGGACTTGTTTCGAGCCCTCACCAGCCAACAGCGAGCCAGCTACAGCATAGAAAAGCGGCACATCGGCAAGCACCAAACGGTGGCGTGGAATCGCCTCACGGTTTCCTTAGTTAGAGATAGCTCCAGGTTAGCCCCCTACGTACTCATCATGGCTGAAGACCTGCGCCAGAGCGAACTTACCTACCGTATCTTGTTTACTAATAATCCCCATCCGCTCTGGGTGTATGACGTGGATACCCTAGCCTTTTTAGAGGTGAATGAAGCCGCCGTGGCCACTTATGGCTATAGCCACGAGGAATTTCTCGCCATGACCCTGGCCGATATTCTCCCCCCAGAGGAACTGCTGGCCCGTCTGGATGATGCCTCCCCTCAAGGTACCGAGCGACGCAACGAAAGCGGCCTATGGAAGCACCGCAGAAAGGACGGTACCCTGATAGATGTGGAGATTACCTCCAATTCCATTATGTTTGGGGGCAGGCGAGCTAATCTAGCTCTGGCTAATAACATTAGCGACCACCTCCAGGCCGAGGCCAAACTCCGCTATACCACCCTCCACGATGGGCTAACTGACCTGCCCAACCGCTACCTGCTGACTGAAAAGCTTAAAGCGGCCATTAAACAGAGTCAGCGCCAGAATAGCCCCCGCTATGCGGTTTTGTTTCTCGATTTAGACCGCTTTAAGGTCGTTAACGACAACCTGGGCCATCTGGCTGGCGATCAGGTGCTGGTGGTGATGGCGAATATGCTCAAAACCCTGGTGCGGGAAACAGACTTAGTCGCCCGCCTCAGCGGCGATGAGTTTGTCATTTTGCTGGAGGATGATGACCCTATGCGGGGGGCCATTCGCATTGCCGAACGCCTGTTTACCGAACTGGAGATGCCGCTGTCAGTGGGCGATCGCGACATTTTTCTCAGCACCAGCATTGGCATAGTGCTCATCACCGCCGCCTACGAACGAGCCACTGACATCTTGGGCGATGCCGATATCGCTATGTATCGGGCCAAAGCTAAGGGCAGAGGCCGCTACGAGATTTTTGATGCCGATATGCACGCCTATGCCCTGCAGCGGGTGCAGCTAGAAAGCGACCTTCACCAGGCCTTGGTGGCTAACGAATTACTGGTGCATTTTCAGCCCATTGTTTCACTACAAAACAACACGTTGAGCGGGTTTGAGGCATTGGTTCGCTGGCAGCACCCCCAGCGGGGGTTAGTTGGCCCAACGGATTTTATTACTGTGGCGGAAGAGATCGGTCTGATTATTCCCGTTGATCAGTGGGTACTGGAAACCGTGTGTCAACACATTGCTGAGTGGGATAAGACCTCGCTGATGACTGGGTTAAGAGTGTCTATTAACCTGTCGGTGCAAGATCTGTGGAATGTTCACCTGATTGACGATATTGATCGCACCCTGGCTTACTATGGGGTTTCGGGCGATCGCCTCACCCTGGAAATCACCGAAAGCATGCTAGTCAGCGACATGAGCACCGCTACTCGGCTGATCAACCAGCTTCGGCTGCGGGGCATTCACATCAGCATTGACGACTTTGGCACTGGCTACTCCTCCCTCAGCTACCTGCATCAGCTACCCGCTGATGCCCTCAAAATCGACCGCAGCTTTGTCAGCCAGATGCAGCACAACCCCAAGAACTACAAAATTGTTGAAACCATCCTGGCTCTCGGCCACCACCTCGACCTCAGCGTCATCGCCGAAGGAGTTGAGACCCAGGCCCAGGCCGAAACCCTGCACCATTTAGGCTGCGAATTTGGCCAGGGCAACTGGTTTGCCCCAGCCCTAACCGTTAGCAATGCGGTTAACTTTGCCAAACAGATGAAAACCCCCTAGTGCAGCGTCAACCCTAAGAGTTCGGGTTTGTAGTCAGCGCTTTAGCGCTAAAGCGCTGACTACGAGCTGATGCATTTACCCTAAAATTTGGCGTTGACAAAGCACTAGGTAGATTTCTTGGCAAGATTGTGCCTCTGAGTAGGATGGGCAAAGGACTGGCCCGTGCCCATCAGGCGGCCTTCATTAGGTAGGATGGCTGAACTGAAGCAGCGATCTGCTTGCCTGGAAGCCTCCTCACTTCAAACGGGCTTCTCAGGCCAGATCAGCTCACTTTGCCGTCACCCTCAAGAGACCACGGCTTCTACCGCAACAGGACTATCGTTGGTTGCCGCAGGTATCCCTGTATGTACCACCATCACGGAACAGGGGGCGTGGTGCATGACGTGGTTACTGACGCTGCCCAACAGGAGCTCACCCAGCCCTTTGCGGCGATGGCTGCCTACTATAATCAAGTCTGCCTTGCAGGACTTAGCCACCTGGCAGATGGTTGGGGCCGGATCTCCCGCCACCTGGGAAAACTCCACCGCTACCCCGGCAGCCTGAGCCTGGTTAGCCTCCTGCTGTAGGAGGGCCGAGCGGTCAGCTTCAAAAGCCTCCCAGCGGCGCTGGTAGTCTTTCCAAACCGCATCGTCCAGCACCGGGTAATAGGCCTGATAGGATCGAATAGGCAGGCCAGGGCTGCCTTCCTCATAGGCCGACAGCACGTGCAGAAGCATCAATTTTGCACCGGTTGCCTGGGCCAACCCCAGAGCTTTTTCAAATACCGCTTGCCGTAGAGAAGAGCTATCTAGCGCCACCAAAATGGTCTTAAACATAAGGGGTCTCCTACTTGCTAGAGCCCGCTTTTGGGGTTGCGTTGATGAGGTTTGAAGAGAATCCCAGCCAGGGGCTAAAGGCTATACCTAAATTATAGAAAACGGGGGTATCTTAACCGCTGGCGCTTAACAATGGTGCAATATAAGGACAAGGTTTGATAAGATTCTCCCTAGGACAAGATTTCTCCGTCGAGAAATGCGTAAATTGGCCGAGTTTAATGCGAAATACGCATAATCCTCCTCTAAGCTTAGGCTAGATTTGCTACATCAGAAGAGTACCAGTCCTGGAGCCAGGCTATGACTACTTCTGCCTCACCCAAGTCAGCCAAAAACTCATCACCCAAAGCTAGTAACGCTCTACACAACCCAGAAGGTTTTAGCCTATGGGCTGAAGCCGTGCGCCAACAAATGCTGGAGGCGCTACAGAAACGTCAGAACCGCCGCTAACCCTGAGGTTAAGAGACGGCACTGTAATGGGCTAATGTTCCTTTTTGAACGGACAGCTCAGAACGGGCACTGGCGAGGAACCTAACTGCCTTTAGAACCCCTTTGGAGGTACCTGAGCCGTTGGGCTAGTCCCAGTCCGATGCGTATTGAAGCAGCATGGGTGGAAGGTTGAGATCCTGAGGGGTACAGCAGCGGGCCTCAAACACCCCAAGCATATCTTTCAAGGCTGGATTCCCCTTGGCGTGGCCGGTTACGCCGCTGGCGATAACCACTACACAGAGGCCGTTAGAGTCCTGCTGCCAACGATCCCAGCGTTCCAGCAGTTGGCGATCGGCATGGCTGTCGGTTTCATATTCGGCAAACAGGTGCAGTTCGCCATCGCCGGTTTGCAAAAGACCCAGCTCAAAGGCTTCGCCGCTAAAGGGATCGTTACCGGGGTTAAAGCAAACCGCCTGCACGCCCTGGGCTTTTTTTAAGTTCTCAAGCAGCGCCTTGGCCTTGGGGCGGGAGGTCTGAATTAACACTACGGGCAGGGTAGAGCTTCTGGGCCGAGCGCGCTGAGGGTGGTTTTGATAGCCCGTTGTTAGCACCTTTTCCAATTCAGCCAGCCTATCCTGCTGAAACTGAGTCAGCACAATTAAGGCCCCCTCGGGCACGTAGTCATCCCGCAAAACCGGAAAATTACCCAGCCTGGATGGGCCATCGGCAAAGGCACTTTCGGTTTGGGTGACTAGTTCGCTGGTTACCTCTGGTAGGGTTTTAACGGTTACCTTTAAAGTCGCGCCGTTATTTTTCTCTGGGTTGGGAATCCGATAAGTGCCCTGAAAAGCCTGATAGGGGGGCCGCTCAAGCTGGGTGCGATATTTCGCAAAAAACCGTTTAACGGCTTCCATCGCCACCAGAAACGTGGCCCCCTCTTCATCAGCCAACTGGCTGCGCAACCCTTCCAGGGGGTGAATGCTACCAAAGGTGGGCTCAATGGCGTCGGGAGCCGAGCTTAGCCAACTAATCGACGAGGCCGACTCCCCTAAATCCCCGCCGTCAAAGAGATCAAAGTTTAGAAACAGGCAGTCCTGTTCTAAAAAAGCTTCCTGCATTTGCTTGGGCGACTGTTGCCCCAGTAGCACCCGCTCTCGAAACTGCTTGAGAGAGGCCAGAGAGCGATACATCAATAGGCCATACTCGACGCCCCCCATGCCCAGCACAGAGATGTACAGGGTGTCTATTTCCCAGGCATTCAACTCGACGGCCAACACCTGCTGTTCATTGAGGCTGTGCCAGGGAGCCAGCTCCCAAATTTCCATGGCCTTGTCTACCATGGCATCGCCGTAGCGGTCGGGCAGTTCGCCTTCGGCCAGGTCGCTGGACTGCTGTAGAGCGTTAAACAACTCATCAATGAGCGGTAGCTCTGGCACGTAGTCGATGGCGATGTCTAAACCCTGGAGTGCGCCCCGCAGATAGAACTGGATCTCCCGATCCCGAACCACTATTTTTTGCGGTCGGGCTGGCGGCAATGCGCCCTGGGGAGTTTCTATCGCCTGAATCAGGGTTCTAACAACCGGCTCGTAACCGCTGCTAGACGGCACGATAGTAATGCCTCGCACCGCCCCGTGGCTGCTATCCACCCAAAGGATGCAGTCGCTATGCTCTCCTTCACGGGGCCAAAGGCTTTGCCCGTCATCCGTTAAGCCATTCACTGGTCGGCGATCGCCCTCCCACACGCTGGCGATCCGAGGCAGTTGCTTAAGACGGTCGATAGTAATTCGGTTCAATCGAGTCATGGGCTAGGGCAGAGGAAGGAGTGACGGTTAAACCCTGAAACAAGTGCCAAGCTAAACCAGGGGACAATGGCTTTGGTAAGCATAAACGACTTTAATGACTGGTGGCTGCTGCCAGCACGATTTAGCCGGTGACCAGTAAGTGCCTGAGTTAAACTATAGAAAGTTCTTGCCAAAACAGCTAAGGCCAAAGTCTGAAAGTGTTAGATTTCAAAACATTTTTAGCCCGGCCAAAGCAACGGGTTAGCCGCTAAACTGTTAGCTCTATCTGGGCATCAGGGTTAGGTGGCGGCCCCAGGCAAGATCCTTCATCCGGTTCTCAGTCCAACGAGTTCTTAGTCCAAAGGTTGCAATGGCACAGGTTACTGAACAATCCCAGGGGATTTTGCTATCCGAAACGGCCCTCAAGCATGTTAAGGCTCTTCAGCAGCAGCAGGGCGACAAGGCACTCTGTCTGCGGGTCGGCGTGCGCCAAGGGGGGTGCTCCGGTATGTCCTACACGATGGATTTTGAAACCCCCGACAATATCAACGAGCACGACGAAGTCTACGACTACGAGGGCTTTCGGGTAATTTGTGACAAGAAGAGCCTACTCTACCTCTACGGCCTCATGCTTGACTACAGCGACGCACTGATCGGCGGCGGTTTTCAGTTCACCAACCCCAACGCCAACCAAACCTGCGGTTGCGGTAAGTCCTTTGGGGCCTAGGCCATGACTCAAACCGTCGAATCTCTGTTTGACCAGGCCGTTGAGCGTTACAAAGCCGGGGAAGACCCGGCAGAGCTGATCCCGGTGTTTAAGGAAATTTGCGATCGCGCCCCTAAAAGCAGTGCGGCCTGGGCTTGTTTGGCCTGGCTCTACCTGTTAACCGATAAATCCAACTCTGCCCTTAAAGCGGCTCAAAAAGCGGTCAAGCTTAATCCCCAAGACCCCCAGGGGCGAATTAACCTGGCTGTCGCCATGCTGGATGCGGGCAAGTCGGGAGTGCGGCAGCACGTAGAAATTGCTGGGCAGGTCATGGCCGCCGTTGAGGAACTTCGTACCGAGGTGATGGCTAATATTGACGATGGCCTGACCCGCAAGCCGGACTGGGCCAGTTTAGAGCGGGTCAAGGGCTGGCTAGTCTAGAGTAGTCTAGAGTAATTGATGCCCTCTAGAGGGTGAGACGGTTATACCTCCCTAGAGAGGGGGGCTTCCCCAACCATCGAACCGCGGTTCCACTGTCATGATCTGGGTATGCGCGTTGCAGAACGTCAGTATTTACCTGGGTCAAACAGGACAGAAACTATGTCGCAATCACCGTGGTCATCAATGTGGGATTTAACGGCGGCCCAGGCTCAGATGGAGGCTGTTTCTGCCGCGCTCATGCCGGTTGAAATTTCTCCATCGGGTCGGCTACAGTTGCCCTCGGTGGAGGTTCAGGAGACAGCGGATGCCCTGGTGATCACAGCGTTTTTACCGGGCGTTGCGCCTCAGGCAGTAGACGTGCGAGCCACGTCAAAGGTGGTAACGTTCTCTGGCCAGCGCCAGTCGGGTTACCGTAGCCCAATTAGCTATGAACTGGGGATCAACTACTTTCAACAGGTCGTGCCGCTACCGGTGGCTGTTCAAGACCGGGACATGCAGGTGGCCTATCGCCAGGGAGCCATTGTGGTCACTCTGCCCAAGGCTAGAGGCTTCTGGGCTAACTGGCGGTTGGCCAGGGTGAATAACGCCGAAAAGCTCTGGACGCTGGCTAAGCAACTCAAGCCCCAGGGGCAGCGGTTAGCCAAACGCTGGAACCGCCTGAAAGGTTGGCTGGGCCATCGTTTGTAGGCCTGGGGCAATCATCTGCTGGTTGAGAAGCGCTAGCCGTGCAACAGCGCCAACCCTAGACCGACAACTACGACAGGCTGGCCGAAGATTAAGACTTGTAACGGAGCGAGGCGTTTTTGTTCTAGAATTTGCGCCAGAATCTAAAGCCTAGCTTAGGAAGGCAACGGGGCGATCTCATCTGATAGACACTAATGAAAAGATTGCCCGGCTAACTAAACCTTAGGCGGGCCAAGCCTCATTCCCTACCTGAACTGCCATGTCTGATTTTGATGATTTTCTGAAGCACAAGTACGCCTACGTGGCCATTGGCGAATTTAAGCCGGGCTGTTTTTCTGAAGCCCGCCAACTCTATGAAAAGGCTGTTTCTACTTACACTAAGGGCTTTCAGGGTGCTTACCTGATGCAAGAGCCGGGTACTGATCGTGGCATTGCGATCATTCTCTGGGAAAACATTGAGGATATGGACGAACACCAAAACGCCCATAACGCCATTTACGAGCAGACCCTGGCCAAAATTGCCCATCTGTTTGCGGTGCCGCCCGTTACGGCATTTTATGAAGTCTGTAGCGAAATTGGCCTGCCCCAACTTCTGGCGGCGGCGGCAATGGCCCAAAACTAGCACACAGTCCCACAACCATCACAGAACTGAGAGGGCGGAGAAGCGCCGAGCATTGCTCCAGGTCTTTTCCCCCTCTGGGATTTTCTGATTCTCCTCCAGGTGACCCATCCCTTGGGGATGTCAGCCTTAGCACTCTCGTTTATCATAAAGGCTGACCTCATTAACCCCTGCTTAACGTTCATGGCAAAGCCCAAGCATACCCAAGCTCACCTATCGCGCACGGTGCCCAAAAATCAGTCCGAGTTCTTCAAAAAGCGCACCCGCGAGTCCATGGAGTACTACATGGGCGCTAAGCTGCTGGAAGTGGGCGTAAATCCCAAAAACACCATCTATCGGTGGACCTCGAAGATCAAAGGGGATCAGGAGGAGATTACGGTAAGCGCCTACTGGGGCGAATCGCGGCAGAAGCTAGACGCCTCTGAGTAGATGCCTCTGAGTAGACGCCTCTGAGGAGATTGGTTACTGTGGCCCAGACGGCGAGTTCTCTTGCTTTGAGCTAATGCCCAGCTTGAGCAAAGGGCCTGATTGACTGACAAAGCCTGTGAAATGCCTGCTATCTCCTAGGTTGGGTGGCGCAACCGCAGAATCCAACAAGTCTTGCTGCCGTTGGGTTCCACTATGTTCCACCTAACCTCAGTAGATCACAAAGTCCCCTGCTGGCCCTCATCCCCCAGCCCCTTCTCC
>CAYUBC010000058.1:0-12264 GCA_964442885.1 uncultured bacterium
ACCCCCCTACCCCCGTGACCTCCCCCCTCCCCCTCCTAACCCGCACTCGCCAAACCCTTACCCAGGTCGTTTCTCGATACTCAGCTACCCTACAGCAGAGCAACACCACGCCCTCCCTGGCCGCTGTTAAGACCGGCCTGGGCCAGTTGCAAAGCCTGGATGCCAAGCTAGAGTCACGCTGCCTGCGGGTGGCGGTGTTTGGCCTGGTGAGTCGTGGGAAGTCGGCGGTTATCAATGCGCTGGTGGGGGAAGCAGTGCTGGAAACCGGGCCGCTACATGGGGTCACGCGCTGGCCCCGGTCGGTCTACTGGCGGCCAGACTGGGCTGTCGATAGCAGCGGCCAACCCTGGCAGATTGAGCTGGTGGATACACCGGGGCTGGATGAAGTGGGCGGCGATATTCGCGCTGATATGGCCCAAACCGTGGCCCGCCAGGCCGATTTAATTCTGTTCGTGGTAGCGGGGGATATTACCCGCGTCGAGTACAGCGCTCTGCTAGAACTCCAGCGCCAGCAAAAGCCCTTGTTGCTGGTGTTCAACAAAATTGATCTGTACCCAGAGGTGGATCGACAGGCGATTTACAACACCCTGAATGAGCTGCGTCAAAGTCTGCTTGAGCGTGAGGGGACAGCGACCCAGCTCTCAGTGGACGATGTGATGATGATTGCCGCCAGCCCTGCCGCCTTGCCGGTGCGCATTGAGTGGCCCGATGGCCGAGTTGAGCAGAGTTGGGAAACCCCAGCTCCCCAAATTGAGCCCCTGCAAGAGGCCCTGCGCGCCATTGTGCAGCAGGATGGCGCGGCTCTGGTTACCCTCAATGCGCTGCATAGTGCCCGCGCCATTGAGGGTGAAATGGTCAGCCAGGTAGCTCAGCTTCATGCTGACCAGGCCGATGCCATTATCTGGAAATTTGCTAAATACAAAGCCGCCGCCGTTGCCCTCAACCCCATTGCCGGGCTGGATTTAGCCGGAGGCTTGCTCAGCGATTTGGTGATGATTCGCACCCTGGCCCAGCTCTACGGCTTCCCGATTACTAACTACGAGGCCGGTCGGCTGTGGAAAGCGATTCTAAAAAGCTCTGGTACGCTGCTGCTGAGTGAGCTGGGCAGCATGTTGCTAGGGGCCGGTAAAACTACCGCCGCGCTGTTTAGTTTGGCCGATAGTGCCTCTGGCATTATCACCCTGGCCGGAGCGATGACCGCCCAGGCCAGCGCCGCCGGGTATGGCTCCTACGCCGTGGGCAAAGCGGCTAAAACCTATTTAGAACGAGGCTGCACCTGGGGGCCAGAGGGCATCAGCGCTACCCTGGCAACCATCCTCCAGGAGGCTGATCCCTCCCCAGCGCTGACCCGCCTGCGCCAGGAAATTGAGGCCACCCTGGCCCCGGCAGCCAGCCGCTCTTAGAGGTTGTTTGAAAAGCCAAAGAGCGTCTCCGGTTGTACCTGTGGAGTAGGCTAATACCCTCAAACCTCAGTACCTTTGCTGGCTCTTGGCGGCAAACTATACCCAGCATGGCCCGTGTCAAACAACCTCGTAGCCAGGTTCATCAGCGGTTACGGACTAGGACGCTAACACGGGCAA
Source organism: uncultured bacterium (assembly GCA_964442885.1). Lineage (GTDB taxonomy): Bacteria > Cyanobacteriota > Cyanobacteriia > Phormidesmidales > Phormidesmidaceae > Nodosilinea. Next base: position 1,581 of record CAYUBC010000058.1, read on the forward strand.
CACAATCTTAGCAATGACGCCCAGGCTACACGAAGTCCAAGATGACTGTGCCTATACTAAGGGCAACTTTCTTCTAGTGGCCCCTAGCTATGGATTCCTTAACCCGTCGTACCAAAATTGTGGCCACCATTGGCCCAGCTAGTAGCTCCAAGGAAACCCTCAAGCAGATGATTGAAGCAGGGATGAACGTAGCCCGGCTCAACTTCTCCCACGGCAGCTACGACGACCACGCCCGCATGATTGCGCTACTGAGGGAAGTCTCGGTCGAGCATGATACTCCCATCACGCTGCTGCAAGACCTGCAAGGCCCCAAAATTCGCGTGGGGCAGTTGCCCAACGGCCCCATTCAGCTAGAAGAAGGCGGCACGGTGGATTTAGTGCCTTTAGAAGAGGTCGAGCGCATCCCTGGCAGCATCGGCATTGACTATCCCTACCTGGCCGAAGAAGCCCAGCCTGGCATGCAGATTTTGCTCGACGATGGCCTGCTGGAACTCCGCATTGAAGCCGTTGACAACCCTAAGGTGACCTGCAAAGTCGTGCAGGGTGGCCCGCTCAAAAGCCGCAAAGGGGTTAACCTGCCAGACCTGAACCTGCGCCTCCCCTCCCTCACTGAAAAGGATAAACAGGATTTAGACTTTGGCGTGGCCCAGGGGGTAGACATTATCTCCCTTAGCTTTGTGCGCCAGGCGGAGGATATTCTGGCTCTCAAGGCGCTACTGGCGGAAAAGGGGGCGGACAACATTCCCGTTTTGGCCAAAATTGAAAAACCCCAGGCCATCAATAACCTGGATGCCATTCTTGAGGCCGTTGACGCCATCATGGTGGCGCGGGGCGACCTAGGGGTGGAAATGCGAGCAGAAAAGGTGCCCATGCTGCAAAAGCAGATTATCCGGGAGTGTAACTATCGCAGCATTCCGGTTATCACCGCTACCCAAATGCTGGAAAGCATGATCAAAAACCCCCGCCCCACCCGGGCGGAAGCCAGCGATGTCGCCAACGCCATCATCGACGGTACCGATGCGGTAATGCTGTCAGGGGAATCAGCTGTTGGAGATTTTCCCGTTAAAGCGGTAGAAATGCTGGCCCGCATTGCTATGGATGTGGAGCAAGACCTGGAGTTTATCAATAACCCGGCTATTGAGAGCGACGAAACCCACGCCCTCAGCGAAGCCCTCAACGTGATTGATAAAACCCTGGATCTCAAAGCCATTGTCTGCTTTACCGAAACTGGGTACACAGCTACCATTGCGTCGGGCGAACGGCCCCAGGCGCTAGTCGTAGCCTTTACCCCCAACGAAAAGGTCTATCACTGGATGAACTTGATCTGGGGCGTGCGCCCGATTTTGATTGAGGCGGCTCCAGTCACCTTTGAGGCTATGGTCGAAATGGCAGAAAGCACCCTACAGGCTCGCGGCATGGCCACAACGGGCGATAAGCTGCTGATTATGGGCGGCATCCCAGCCCAAACAGCCCAGGGTACTAACTTCATCAAAATCCATACCGTAGGCGTGTCGTCATAGAGACGCAAAACTCCGAATGGGGCGCACTGCAGTGCGCCCCATTCCCCCCTAACCCTTGCCAGCCAGGAAAATATATCGCAGCAGAAAGACCGATGCCAAAATCCACATACCGATGGTGGTTTGGCTGGTTCTGCCCTGGATGGCTTTAATCACCGGGTAGGCAATCAGCCCCATAGCCAGGCCCTCGGCAATGGAGAAGGACAACGGCATGATGATGATGGCTAGGAAGGCCGAAATGGCTGAGGCTGGGTCATCCCAGTCAATTAAACGGGCTGCCGACATCATCATCACACCAACCAGGATTAAGGCTGGGGCTGTTGCAAAGGGAGGAATACCTGCAAAGAAGGGGATAAACAACAGCGCCGCCAGAAATAGCCCCGCCGTCACCACGGCGGTAAACCCGCTGCGTCCCCCCTCGTAAATGCCGGAGGCCGATTCAATATAGGTGGTCACCGTTGAGGTGCCCAGGATGGCCCCCGCCGTGGTGCCAACGGCATCGGCCATAAAGGCTTTTTCAACGCCGGGGAATTTGCCCTCGTCATCAATGTAACCGGCCCTAGTAGCAAGCCCGGTGAGCGTGCCAATGGTGTCGAACAAGTCCACAAAAAGAAAGACGAAGATGATCCCCGCCATTTGCCAGATGTTGTTAGCCAGCAGTTGGCCCAGGCCCACAAAGGCTTGACCAAACAAATCAACCGGGGGTTGAGGAATAGCCACTAACCCAGAAGGCCAGGGAGATACCCCAAACACCCAGGCCAGAACAGCGGTGCCCAAAATACCCCAGAGCAGCGCCCCATTGACGCGGCGGGCAAAGAGGCCAAAGGTAATTATCATCCCCAGTATCGTTACTGCTGTAGAAGGCGCTTTTAAGTTGCCCAGGGTTGTTAAAGTGGCCTCTGAGGTGACAATCAGCCCGGCCCCCTTAAGGCCAATGTAGGCAATAAACAGGCCAATGCCCGCCGTGGTGGCGTGCCTGACGGCTTCAGGGATAGCTTCCACAATTTTGCTGCGCACGTTAGTAACCGTCAGCAGGATGAAGATAATCCCTTCAATGAAAACCGCCGCCAGGGCGACTCGCCAATCAATCCCCAAGCCAAGCACAACGGTAAACGCAAAGTAGGCATTGATGCCCATGCCCGGTGCCAGGGCAAAGGGAAGCTTGGCATAGAGCCCCATAATCAGCGTGGCTAGGGCGGCAGAAATACCCGTCGCCATAACTAACTCACCAAATAGATCGCCAGACTCCTCCAGGAAGATGGCTTCTGACAAAATGCCAGGGTTGACAATGAGGATGTAGGCCATTGTCACGAAGGTGGTAAGCCCCGCCAGCGACTCAGTGCGCAGGTCGGTGCGGAGAGCCTCAAAGTTGAAAAATGAGGCAATTTGTCCTCCCAGCCCGGAACTGCCGGGGGACTGCTCTAGGTTTTCGGGCTGCTGGGTCACAGTGCGACTCCTGATAAATGACTCAGCCCTAGTAATTTACGGAACGCCCTCAGAGATCCGTTTCCTAGGCTACATTGATCGGGATTTTGATGCAGGATGTTACGTTTTCAGGGTCTTTGAATCGTCTGTTCTAACACCCGACGCCGGGTCTTAGGGTCGAAGCCAATCAGCCGCACGTACTCCCCGGCGTACTGCGCCAGGCATTGTTCCAGGGCGTCTAAAACAGAGGTGGCGTTTTGGGCTGAGAATCTAGGGCCGCTTTGCCAGGCATTGGTTTGAAACCGGCGGGCATCGACGTGTTCTACCCCCACCTGATATCCCTGGGCCAGCAGAGCGTGGATGTGCTGGCGGGTGTCTTCGGAAATCAGCGGGCTGGTAGTTTGGGACGCTTCAGCCAACCAGGAGCCACTGGAAGGCGAGGAGGATGGGGTGGGTTCTAAGTTTTGAGTTTTGAGTTTTGAATGTTGAGTTCCCCTTCCAGGAGGGGTAGGGGTGGGTTTGAAGGCTGAATTCTCGTGCGGGGAGGAGTTGCTGCTATGGCCGTCATAGCCAGCAGGATAGGCCCGATAGAACCCTTCTGTAGCGGTGGAATTTTGCTGGGGCTGTTGCAGAGCGCGGTTGTACTCGTTAGCGAGTTTCATCTCCTCCACCCGGCGTTGTTCGCGCACCAGGCGGTGGCCGACCTCCAGCAGGTGGGACAGGCTAAAGTCGGGCTTGGCAAAGGTAGGCGGAGTGAGAGTATTGACGACGCTGCGAGAAACATTTTCCAGCCCCACCTGGTAGATAAAGTCGCGGATTTGTTCGTTGTAAATCTGCGCCCGCACGGCCCCAAAGAAGTCGATGGCCTGGTTAGGAAAGGTATCCACCAGCATAGTCACATCCTGGCTAGACAGACCATCCGGGGCAAAAATGCCGCCCACAATGCCAATCCGATCGTCGCGGTCGGGATCCCAAAAGAACTTCTCCATCCGTCCATCGCGAATCAGCGGCGCGTAGAGGGTAGACAGGTCGTTGCCGGTAACAATAATCGGCACTCGCTGAATTGCGTTTTCGTCGTAGCTGCCGGGTAATTGCACGTTAGTGGGGTTGTCGGCAATGTTCATCAACGTGTTGTTGACCAGTTGGGTGTTGACGGTGTATTGAGTCAGGGCATCAAATCGTCCGGCCCCGGCGTCGATGTCATTAATCATCAACACCGCCATTTTGCCCCGCACCCGCACCAGTTCGGCGGCTTCGCGGTAGCGCAGGCGAATCAGCCGGGCTGGGTCGCCCGCATCCGGGCTTTCTAACTCGCCGCCGGAAATGTGAACTACCTCAATGCCCATGCGGTCATAGACCAATTCGCACTGAAAGGTTTTACCCTCTCCTTTGCGGCCATGAACACCCAGAATGAGCGGAATGCGGACTTCTGGCAGGTTGAGGTAGTTTTTGGTGATGTGTACCGCGAGCTTCTCGAGGAAGCGGGGAGAAAGGTAGTAAGCCATGGTGGAGACTGTGCTGCAAGGCTTATTATCTCCTAAGACTTAGTCTTCCTTAGCGCCCAACGTGCGAGAAAGTTGGCTTGTGCGCCCTATTCCTAGCGGCGGCAGTTATCACAGTGGCCGCAGTTTCCCAGTCGTTGGGCTTCGGTGCGAAAGCCAAAGGCCACCAGCAACGCCTGCCAGCGGCAGGTGCGACTGTGCAAAAAGTGATGCATTTGGTGGCTAGCGGAAACCTGTAGCGCGGGCGGAGAGGCAGATCCAGTCGTTAGTTGGTAGTGGAATGGATCCAGCCACTCTAGCTGCCCGTTACTGTGTAGCCAGGACAAGGAAATGGCCCCGTGCTCATACTGCTGACTAATCACCCGCACATCCCCAGTTTTAGGAATCTGGTGCACCAGCCGCTGAGCTTTTTGCTGGAGAATTTGGGTTTGAGACTCAAAAAAACTGGCCCGCTGGCGATCGCTGCCATCCAGCCAACCCGTGCGTTCGCTCACTAAGGTAAGCGCCTCGGCAACCTGGCCATCCCGCCCGGCCCGGCCTACCTCCTGCACGTACTCGGTGATGGTGCAGGGGGCCTGGTAGTGGATGACCCAGCGAGTGTCTGGTTTGTTAACGCCCATGCCAAAGGCCGAGGTACACACCACAAACTGGAGCTGGTTGGCCATCCACTCGGCTTCAATGCGGCGGCGATCGCCCCCAGCCAAGCCTGCATGGTACGGGGCCGTGCGATACCCCTGAGTAGCTAGGATCTGGGCCAGGGCTTCGCTGTCTTTGCGAGTGCGTACATAAATCAGCCCAGCCTGGTCAGGATGCTGGCGCAGATAGCGCTGGAGGTGGTGCTTGCGTTGGCCCAGGCTAACCACTGGCTTGACACTTAAATTCAAATTGGCCCGGTGAGGATTGAGGCGCACCACTTGGGGTTTTTGAAGTTGCAGCACCTCCCGCAGCACCTGCTGAGCATCGGGATCAGCCGTGGCGGTAAAAGCCGCGATGGGCAGGCTGGCACCAGGCGGTCGGCAGGCCAGCAAAGCCCGGCGCACAGCCCCCAGCCGCCGGTAGGCAGGCCGAAAGGTTTCGCCCCACTGCACCAGGCAGTGAGCTTCATCCAGGATCAACCCATTCAGTTCAAGCTCAGGCTTGCAGAGGCGCTCCCAAACCGGCGCACTGAGCAAAGTTTCTGGTGACAGGTAGAGCAGCCGCAGCCGGTGTTGCTCAATGGCCTGAAGAATGCGCTGCCGCTGAGGTGATGGCATCTGGCTATGCAGGGTGGCCGCTGGTAAGTGTTTCTCCCGCAGTTCTTGAACCTGGTTTTCCATTAGCGCCAGTAGGGGCGACACGACCAGCGTCAGGCCCGACTGCAACAGGGCCGGTAGTTGAAAGCAAATGGATTTACCGCCCCCGGTCGGCAACACTACCAGCACATCCCGATGTTCCAGCAGGGCTCTGACGATGTCATCCTGGGGCGGGCGAAAGTCGGGGTAACCCCAAATTTGCTGAAAGGCTTGCCGCACAGGTTCCCAGGCGATCGCCAGCTCTCTAGCCATGGTTGAATCCTCAAGGGTGGCCCTAGAGTGCCCTGAACCATAGGGGGCAAAGCGGTGGCAATTGACGAGGTAAAGGGGAGTTAACCCACAAAAAAGGCGGATGCCAGGGGCACCCGCTCGGTTCAGTTAGGCTTGGGAGATTTCCAGGCAAGAAGATCTTTGCTGCAAGCCCAGCAATCATGAGCCCTGTAAGGTGGGCACTGCCCACCAGTGGGGAAACTGTTTTCCAGAAAACGTCTTGAATTAGTCAGGGTCGAGAATTTCAAAGCTCGGAGGGCTAGGACTGAAAACCCGCCGCAAAGCTCAACCCTGGCTTTTCCCTATTCAAAAATGAAGGGGAAGTTGTAGCCCACGCCCACGGAAAGGCCAAAGCCAAAGCCGCTGGTAATCCGGAAGTTAGCCGCTGTGTTGAGGGTAAAGTCGCGGGAAATAGGAACATCCGCCCCGGCATTGAGCATCAGCGCCGTGTTGCCGTTGAAGGGAACATCGACCCCGGCACCCACGTAGGGTTGGAACCGAAACCCACCGGCCCTCAGCAGGTTGAAATTATAGGTCAGCGGAATAGCAAAGTTAGTGAACCGTTCAGAGATAAAGAAACCCGGTCTTAAAGAGAACCGAGGCCCCAAGGAAATTTTGCTGATCACGTTGAAACCAAAGTCGCCAATGGCGCTATCGGGATCACCAAAGCCTAAGTTACCACCCACCCCCAGGTAAGCGGGCGAAACGCCACCATAACCACGGGCTTGGGCCAGCTCAATCCCGTCGGTAAGGGCGGGGGCTGCCTGGGCGTCTGTTTCTACCAGAGCGGATTCAATACCGGCCTGGTCAAAGGCCAGAAGGCTAGCATCGCGAACCTGGAAGGACTCTAGGGAAACCTCTTCCACCAGAAGACTGGCGGTAGTTTCAGCATCAGCGATGGACGCAGCTTCAGCCTCAAGGTCAACATTAGCGATGGGTGCAGTTTCGGCCTCAACTACAGGCAGCTCAGCTTCAGTAGTTGGAGCAACGTCCGTCGTTGCGGGTAGCGTAGCTTCGGCAGCCGCTTCAGCGCCAGAAACATGGTTGTGGGCATAGGCAGGTAGAGTATTACCCACAGCGGCCAGCGTAGCGAGGCCCGCCAACAAAGCCATAGACTTCGCGTAATTCATAGTGTTATTCACTCCTCATAGTTAAAGTTGACTCAAATTGAACGAGTTCAAAGACCAAGAACGAGTTCAGGACCAACCAAAATCAAAAAATGTGGACTAGTTCAACTGCCAACCCTTACAGCTTTAAGGCTAACAGGCTTAGAAAATTGCCACATTTCTACACACCACATTATTGCTGTAATTGCCAAGAATTGTACCATCTCTGGCAAAGGGGGTATTGGTTATATCGGCAACATTTCCAACCTGGCCGCTGGCACCGATCTGACCGATGACTTAAGCTGCTTGGCTCAGCAGGTTGGCCTGTTCAGCCACCAGGGTGGCCAGGTGAGGCAGCATCACCCGGTTTTTGCTGTGTTCCCAACCTTCTGTAAACACGACCAGGACAAAGGGATGGCAACCGGGAATTTCCACATAGGCGGCATCGTGGCGCACCTGGCTGGTAAACCCCGCCTTTGAATAACATCGAGCGTTGGCAGGCAACCCCGCACCCAGGAAGCCAGTGACTTGATCCTCGTCGTCGCTGGCCGGGCGTTCTGCTTCAAGGTGGCGCTCCATGAGAGAGAGCATGGCTTGGGAGCGCGCGGCTGACACCGCCACCCCACCGGCCATGCTGTGAATCAGCCGGGCTACGGCATTGGTGGTGAGGCGATTGCGGTTTTCGTAATGTTCGCCTAAAAAGGCTCGCTCCCGTCCATAGGGGCCGTCGCACCAGGTCTTTTGGTTCAAGTTGACGGTTTCTAGCTCTGGCCACTGCAAGGATTGAAAAAAGCGATTAATAATATTCCGCTGGTGCTGCCAGGTAGCAAAGGGGCCAGTCGGTAGCTCAGGGCCACTGGTGGTGCCGGTTAACACGTCAATAACTAGGCTGGTGGCATCGTTGCTGGACTCTACAATCATGTCCCGTAGCGCCCGCTCCAACTCTGAGGAGGGCGTTACCATGCCCTGCTCCAGCCATTCGTGGGCTGCGACCAGGTAAAAGAGTTTAACCACGCTGGCCGGATAGATCAGTTCTACCCCTCGATAGTGAGCGCCCCTGGGGCGGTGCTGCCAAAATTCAGTGGCGCTCAAGGCCCCGCCCGTATTGGTGATGTAGGGCGGGTCATAGACAATCCAGGTGGCGGCAATTTGGGTTTGGGCCAGGGTAGGGAAATCGGCCCACACCTGCTCTAGCACCCGGCTGAGGCGCTGTTCCAGGTCTTGATCAGAGGCAAAAAAGGATTTCATAGCAATGCCGTTAGCTCAACGATGACCAGCCATTATCCTTTACGATACCTTTACAATGAACTAACCCATGACACTGCACCTGTCTAACCCTATGGCGGACGACCAATTTAGCCTGTTTTCTGTGGATGAGACGGTTTCAGCCCCTGTTTCCGTCGATTATGACGCAATTCCGACGTCAGGAGTTGCCCCTATCCTCCCAGGTACCTACGAGTCGCTAGAACGGTTGGCTATTCATTGCAAAGCGTGTCAACGGTGTGGGCTGGCGGCCGAGCGCACCAACGTTGTGGTCAGTCGGGGGAGCGCTACCGCCCCGATTTTAATTATTGGAGAAGGCCCAGGCCAGCAGGAAGATGAGCAGGGGCTGCCCTTTGTGGGTAAGTCGGGTCAGCTTTTGGAAAAAATTCTGGCCTCTGTACGGCTCGATACTAACCAGGATGTTTATATCTGCAACATCGTCAAGTGCCGTCCACCGGGTAATCGTGTCCCCACTGGAGACGAAATGGCCGCCTGTAAAGGCTACCTGCTGGAGCAAATTCGTCTTGTGGATCCAAAAATTATTCTGCTAACTGGCGCTACAGCCGTGAAAGGGATCCTGGGCATTAAAGACGGCATCACCAAAATTCGCGGCCAATGGTTTGACTGGCAGGGACGGCTGTGTATGCCCATTTTCCACCCGGCCTACCTGTTGAGAAACCAATCGCGGGACAAGGGCAGCCCTAAATGGCTGATGTGGCAAGACATCCAGACCGTGCGCAACAAGCTAGATGAACTGATGGAAAATGGCTGAGCGACAACCCTCCAGCTCTATTCTGTGGAGCCAAGTTTGGGGGCTGGCCGCTGTGCAGGGGGCCATTTCCCTAACCTGGGTGATCTACAACCTCTATCTGGTGGAGTTGTTGACTAGCCTGGGGTTTCCTCAAGGGCTGGCGATTGCATTGCTCATTGTGGAGAATGGGCTGGCCATCGTCATGGAACCCCTGATGGGGGTGTTCTCGGATCGTCTGCAACATCGGGTTGGCACCCGGTTCCCGATCATCAGCCTGGGCGTCATTCTGGCGGCTGGGTTGTTTCTGGGCATTCCTACCGCTCTGTGGTGGGGGCAAAATACTGTACTGCGCTGGTTGCTACTCCTGCTGCTGGTAGCCTGGGCCTTAGCCATGACGGTCTTTCGCAGTCCAGCCCTGTCGCTGCTGGGGCGCTATGCCCTGCGGACTCATTTACCCCAGGCGGCTAGTATTCTCACCCTGGTGGGCGGTCTAGCAGGGGCCGCAGGGCCACTGGCCAATCAGTTCATCCTCAACCTGGGGCCGCTGGTGGCCTTTGGGATTGGGTCGCTGGTGCTGCTGTTAGCAATGGTCGCTTTGCGCTGGGTTGGCCCTAATCAGGCCGTAGTGCTACCCAAGTCGGTAGTCGCCGGGCCAAAGCCGCTATCCTGGCTGGGTCTGGCCCTGGTATTTGTGACTGGCATTGGCACAACGCTGGGGTTCCGGCTCATGCTGACGGCCTTTCCGGTGATCCTGCAGCGCCAGGTAGCTGAGGCCAGGGTGGCGGTTACCATCGGCATGATCTTTGTGGCGCTGGCCCTCACGGCTATCCCCATGGGTCTGCTGGCCAACCGCCTGGGAAACCAGCGGGCTATGGTGCTGGGCCTAACGATGATGGCGGTGTTCACCCTGAGCCTAGGAGCTGTGCGCCATACCCCCCAGGGTCTGGCCCTGGCTGCCCTCCTGGGGGCCACCTTTAGCCTGGTGGCCAATGGCTCAATCCCCTTTGCCCTGGCCATGGTGCCCCCGGAAAAAGCGGGCTTGGGGACTGGGCTCTATTTCAGCGGGGGTGCCCTGGCCCTTTGCCTGTGGGGCGGGCTGCTGAGCGCCGGGGAACCCACTCCCTGGCTCTCTACCGGGTTGGGGGCAGTGGCATTCTTGCTGGCAGGCTTTTGCGTGGGCCAGAGTCGCCGCTACCGAGTCTAATGGCCTAATCACAGAACTCTCTCAGCATTTAGGAGTCATGCAGGCTAAGCGTCTGTTCCTAGCCAGGTAGTGCTAGGAGGCTGAGTCTGGGCCAGCAGCTTACCTCTAGAAATGACGTGGGTAACCGTGGCGCAGCGGCGAATGGCGTCGTAGGGGCTGTCAGCATCCAGAACGACTAAATTAGCCAGTTTACCGACCTCCAGCCCATAGTGGTCGGCTACCTTGAGGGTGCGGGCACCGTGGGTAGTAACCATGGCATAGCAGGCGTCTATTTCCTGCTGGCCAGTCATTTGGCAAACGTGCACAGCCATCGCCGCAACCGTCAGCATATTGCCAGTGCCCAGGCTATACCAG
>CAYUBC010000059.1:0-416 GCA_964442885.1 uncultured bacterium
ATCCTGCCACTGGTCTTGGATGACATCAAACTCGCCTACGGCCAGGGCCATCAGGTAGGTGGGATGCACCTGGGTTTGCCGCCAGTGGTAGATTTTGTGGTCGCCATCGGCCAGGGTTTCAATCAGTTCGCCGTTAGACACCACCTGGTAGGGGGCGGGCACCCGCACTCGAATTTCGGAGCTAGAGAGCTGGCCAGGATAGTCGAAACAGGGAAACCAGAAGCGGGAGTCTTCATCCTCGCCCTGGGTCCATACCTGCACGGGTTTATCGGGATAGTGGGCATCGGGGCCAATGAAGTAAATGCCCCGCTGGGGCTGCGCCAGGCGATAGGCAATGGTTAGGGTAATCGGCTGCCCGGCCACCGTGGGCGGCTGAAGCTGAAGGTTGAGCTTTTCGCCATCGTAGTCGAATCGCT
>CAYUBC010000059.1:426-12115 GCA_964442885.1 uncultured bacterium
CGTTCAATCTGCTGGCTAACGGCGTCCAGAGTCAGGCTTTGAATGCCGTCCCGCACCGGGTTGAGGCGAATGGTGCAGGTGCCGGAGCAAATTTGGTTTGGCAAATCCAACCACAAATCCAGGGCAATGTGTTCTACCTGGCCAGGGCGATCCGGGTTGTAGTGTGGCTTGGCCCCTGGCAATTCAAAGGACTTGTAGCCGTTGTCGTCTTGCCAGAGTCGGTGTGCGTTGGGCATGGCAGCGTAACCCTATGAACTATCAATCCGATCGAGCGCTACAGCAGCGCTGATGAACCCATCGCTTACCACAGTAAAGGATAACCGCCGGAATGGAGGGATCCCTGGTAACAAATAAACAGCAAAGTAGGTGGATCCGCCTAAGTTGGCAGAATCGGGAAAAAGTGGCCCACTGGCCCCTGCCCCTGCCCAATGGCCAGGGCGTGGTGCAGGGCCTTAGTGACGTAGACTTTCGCCTGTTTAACAGCTTCTAGGGGCGGATGGCCCAGGGCCAGGTTAGCGGTGATCGCCGCCGACAGCGTGCAGCCGGTGCCGTGGGTGTGGGGAGTATCCACTATTTCAGTCACCAGAATCTCGGTTTTGCTGCCATCAAACCAGACATCGGTACCCTTGAGCGACCCAGCCATACCACCCCCCTTAACCAGCACCGCCCTGGGGCCAAGGGCGTGGATCTGGCGAGCTGCCGCTTCCATGGCGGCCAGGCTGGTGATTGCAAGGCCGCTTAACAGTTCTGCTTCGTACCGATTGGGCGTGACAATGTCAGCCAGGGGCAGAAGGTTTTGGGTCAGAGTCGCGATCGCTGCATCGTCAATTAACTGCGCTCCTGCACGGGATACCATTACCGGATCCACCACCAGGGCAGCTCCCTGGGGCCGAGGGCTGAGGCCATGGGCTACAGCCTCGATAATTTCCTGGTTAAGCAGCATTCCGGTTTTAATGCCCTGTACTGGAATATCGCTGAAAATTGCCTGCATTTGGGCAATGACGGCGTCTGGAGGTAAGGCATCGACCCGACTAACGCCCAAGGTATTTTGGGCGGTGACACAGGTTAAGGCACTGGTACCGTGGACGCGGTGGAAGGCAAAGGTGCGGAGGTCAGCCTGAATCCCTGCCCCGCCACCGCTATCAGAACCGGCAATGGTCAAGGCTGCCGGCCAGACAGGTGACGTGGTCATAACTAACGATTATTGGGGCGGCGACGCTGCAAAAATTCAGGGATATCCAGCCCTACGCCCAACCCGCCAGAACTGCTGCTGTCTCCCGACGCTGGTGTGGTTGGGGCAGAAAGGGTGCGCTTAAAGGGAGTCACTCTAGCCGCTTCTAACTCCACCTGGGAGCCGGAACGAGTGTTAAAGCCCGTGGCAATGACGGTAATTCTGACCTCGCCCTGCAAGCGCTCGTCGATGACGGCCCCAAAAATGATGTTGGCGTTAGGGTCTACCCCTTCGTAGATGATCTCCGCCGCTGCATTGACCTCGTGGAGGGTGAGATCGGTGCCGCCGGTGACGTTAAACACAGCCCCCGATGCGCCGTCGATGGAGGCTTCCAGCAGGGGGGAAGAGATGGCGGCGATCGCCGCTTCCCTAGCCCGCGACTTGCCAGAACCCACCCCAATGCCCATCAGCGCGGTACCGGCATCCGCCATCACCGCCCGCACGTCGGCAAAGTCTACATTCACCAGACCAGGAATCGTGATGATATCGGAAATGCCCTGTACCCCCTGGCGCAGAATGTCATCCGCCGTGCGGAAGGCTTCCTGCACTGGAGTTTGTTCCGAAATCACCGACAGCAGCTTGTCGTTAGGGATCACAATCAACGTGTCCACCCGGCCCTGCAGGGCAGCGATGCCCTCGTCGGCCTGGGTCATGCGGCGACGTCCCTCAAAGGTGAAAGGCCGAGTCACCACGCCAACGGTGAGGGCTCCGGCTTCCTTGGCCACCTCAGCCACAATGGGAGCGGCTCCCGTACCGGTGCCACCGCCCATACCAGCGGTAATAAAGACCAGGTCAGCCTCACCCAGGGCCGCTGCAATTTCCTCCCGCGACTCCTCTGCCGCCTTTTGGCCAATGGCTGGGTTACCGCCAGCCCCTAAGCCGCGAGTTAACTTCTGGCCAATGTGTAGCGAGTTGGAAATGACCGAATTATCAAGGGCCTGGGCGTCGGTGTTGACCGACCAAAACTCAATCCCTGCCAGGCCGCTGCTAATCATACGATTGACGGCATTGCAGCCACCCCCGCCGACCCCAATCACCTTGATACGGGCAACGCTACTGGGCACTGGGCTGTTGTGGTTCAGCGTATCTCCGGGCATAGCTATAGCATCGTGGGGTTGACTGTGATTGGATCCAGTGAGGCTAAACGGGTTTGATGCCGCTGCTGTCGGAGTCCCAGGTTCTACCGACAGGCGAAAATCAGCTTGAGCGGGCGGGGTAAACTCAGCACTGAGGCCGTTATCGGAAGACTCACCAGAACACATAGATCCAAAAATCATAGACAGACATGAATACAAGTAATGAACGATAACACCTATCGTCAGATTTACAAGCCCCACCAATTCTAGACAACTATAGATTACTTCTTCAGAAAAAACCAAACTTAAGAAAAAAACTAAAAAACTTAGCCCATTCCCCGAAACCATGAACCTTAGGCGCTATTCCTACTTCTGTTTGAGGTTTGCCCAGGTTTGGGCTGGGTTGGTTTATTCATGCAATATGGGGCTGGGGCCAGGTGTAGCCCTAGGTTGGCGAGTCACAGGTTAATTGTCATCGGAATTAGACGATTGAGGCGTCGGGTTAGTAATGGCCACAGAGGGGCTCTCAGGATTACTTAAATCGATATGGGTTACCTTGGATCCGGCTAGCTGTTCCGGTAAATTTCGCATGCGATCCAGGGTGGCCAACTGCTGTTCCAAATCGGGCGTGTAGGGCCCCAGATAAACCACCCCCAGGTCGGTATGCAGCACCAGATTGCTGGGATCGTGCCAGTCGATTTCTCGAATGGCGACGGGGCTGGTGCGAATGGTGGTGTAAAGCTGCGGCCAGTAGCGCCGATACTGCGGCTGCAAGCCCTTCAACCGTAGCGTGGGCAGATTAGCGGAACCCTCCGTCAGCCAGAAGCTTGATTTTGGCATCCAGGCTCCCTCGGCATCAATGAGCCCAGCCTGGAGATACTGACCAGGCTCAGAATCGCCGTCTCCCCCGGCGGGTAACACCACGGCGACGGGCACCCGCTCCTGCACCTGCACATTGAGGCGGGGCGGCAAAAATTGGCGGGTGACCTCCGCACTCACAATGGGAGCCCGCTGCCGCAACTGCTGGGCCAGTACTTCGGGCTCCACTTCCAGCAAGGACTGGGGGTACTCCAGGGGCACCAGGCTTTGCAGGGCGGCTTCGCTCAGTAACTGATTGCCCGTCACCTTAATTTGGGCCGAACTATGAATTAGCCAGATGGGCCGGGTGGTGCCCCAGAAAATAGCCGCCGTCAACCCCGACAGGGCCAGGAATCGCCAGAGCGACTGCCCAATGTGCAGCCGTCGCCGCCGCCGTAGCACCTGGCGACGAGAGTGAAGCTGAGCGCGAGAAACCGGAGAAACCTCTGTCATAAACCATTCCAGACCTGCCTCAGGCAGCGGCAGGTAGCCCCAAGCGTTAAGATGATGCCGATTTTAGCGCCTGTAGCGATTCCTGCAAGGCTTTTTTCCACTGGTTAGCCATCGGAAATTCAATAAAGGGGATGCGGAACTGCTCACCCTGGCTGGAGGTTAACACCAGATCAATCGGCTGCCCCTGTTTAACGTAGGCATCGGGTTCAATGGGGCAGCCTTTCAGCTCCAGGGCGATGGTGTCGATATCCGCCAGGGAAAGGCTAGCCAGTTCAACCGGCCCCTGGCGGGTAGGGCGGCCCCAGGTCAACGTTGCTCCCTGCTGGCCTAGGATGGCCCGGATGTCGTACTTGCTGCGCTCAAAGCCAGTTGCCCAGGCTTCGTAGGCCTGCACTTTTTGGTATTCGTTCCAGCCGGCCCAGGCTAGCCAGATAAAGACGCCCAGCAGCGGTAGCCAGGTTAGTGCTCGTTCCATAGCGTTAAAGTTAACCTCTCTTAGATTGTAAATTCTTGCAACAGCCCTCAGCCGAAATCTACGGGCTCATGAGAAAAGTAACCCTAGCGGGCACTCCTCCTGATGGGGTCTTGTCTGGGGCCATCCTGACCCCAACCAGCAGGATTTCCACTCCCCAGGGCGATTACCGCCATCTCAACAAGGTTTTGTTCTGGAGGTTTACTTTGGCATTCTTACCTGTTCTGGCAATGGTTCCTGCAACGCTGACCTGGAGCCCCAAGGTAGCGGTGGTGATGATTCTGTGCAACATCGTGGCAATTGCGATTGGTAAGTTCACGATTAAGTATCCCAGTGCGCCACCGGCCCTGCCCTCGTCTAATTTGTTTGGTGGCATGGGTCTACCGGCGTTGCTGGGCACCACCAGCTTTGGCCATTTGATTGGGGCCGGGGTCATCCTGGGCCTGGCCAATTTGGGTGCCCTCTAGGGTTAAAACTCAAAGGTCATAACCCTCATCGGGGCTTTAGGCGTTTTCTGTAAAACAGTTTCCCTAGGAGTGGGCAGCGCCCGCCCGACAGTACGTAGGATGGCTGAACTTGAAGCGGGGATCTGCTTTCCTGGAAACCTCCTTGGCCCTGGTGGGGATGATGGTTTCATGACGGTAGCGAAATTAATCTGCGGGCGGCGACTCTGGTTCTGCCAGCGGCGACTCTGATTCTGTTGTCGGCGACTGCCGTCGCCGCCTCACATCTGCCGCCGAAATCCCTTCTGTTTGAGTCCCAAACCGCCAGAGGGCTGCTGCGGCCTCAGCCTGGGAAACCGCCTTCTTAGGCTGAAACAGGGTCGTAAAGCCAAAGGCCCGGAGAATGTTGGCAAAGTCCCCTGTCTGGCGATCGGCTAACACGGCCCGCAGGGCCAGGGGCTCAATTTGGGAAGCATCCTGAAAGCCCCAGATGCCTTTAACGGCCTCTGGCGTCGCTGCGGGTAGGGGGGCGCGCACATCCAGCGGCACCTTCCACAGCACCAGATTTTCGCGGGTGAGCGGGTCGTTGGGGCGAAAGGTCACCGCCGTAGAGTTGCCGGTTAGTGCGCTGGGAATAATCCCCGCCTCTGCTAAGCCCTGAATGGCCGGATAGTAGGGATGGGTAGTCGGCACATCCTGAAATGCTGGCGTGCTGCCGGTAGACCCAGGGCGAATCCGCTTGGTGGATTGATCGGCATAGAATTCGTTATTGGCGGTTAGCAGCCAGTGGGCATATTCTGCCCGGGTGATGGCCTGGTTAGGCTTAAAAGGAACTTCCGCCAAGCCGGTATTGCCAGCGGCGGCTTTTGCCACCAGCTCCAGGGCCTGCCAGTCTTGCACGTAGGGCTTGAGGTCGGCTGGCACCTCGGCTAAGAGAGCAGCGGGGTTGCTAGTGGGGGCCGACTGGGATGGAGATGCGGCGGATGAGGCCCAATCGGCTGGGGGAACTGGCCCAATAAACGCAGGATTGCCGGGCCGGGGGGCAGGGTTGGCGGCGGTATCAGCTTCATTGGCCCCGGCTTCAGGGTTAGCCGCTGTTTCCGTATCGCTGTCGGCGGCCCTTTCGGCTTCGGCGGCCTCGTCATCGAATACCTGCTGATCCTGTAGTTGTGGGTCGGCCTCTAGCGATCGCTCCAGGGAATCACTAATCGGGCCGCCCGCGCACCCAGCCACCAGGACCAGGCTGAGGCTAGATAGAGCCAATAACGCTAACTGCCGCCAGAAAGAAACCAAGACCGAAACCACTCCAGGACACTGCATAGGATAATCTTACGGTAGCAATTGCTCCCCAGAGTTGCGGGGCACCGTAGAACCTATGGCCGGTCGTCCGCTGATTATTGACTGTGATCCGGGGGTGGATGATGCCATCGCCCTGCTGCTGGCGCTGGCCTGTTCTGATGACCTGGATCTCCTCGGCATTACCACCGTAGCGGGCAACGTGCCCCTGCCTCTCACCCAGTACAACGCCCGCCGGGTTTGCCAACTGGCTCAGCGGTTTGATGTGCCAATTTTCGCGGGCTGCCCCCGGCCCCTGCTACGCCCCCTGACGACAGCAGAACACGTCCACGGTAGCACCGGCCTGGATGGGGCCGTGCTGCCAGAGCCCACAAGTCCTCTCCAGAGCCAGCACGGGGTAGCTTTTTTGATTGAGCGGCTCAGCACCGCCACGGAACCGATTACCCTGGCTACCCTGGGGCCACTGACGAATCTGGCGATCGCTCTGGTTCAGTGCCCCGCCATTGCCCAGGGGATTGACCAGGTGGTGATGATGGGCGGCTCCCTTGGCGCTGGCAATGTTACCCCCGCCGCCGAGTTCAACCTTTACGTAGACCCCCACGCCGCCAGGGTGGTGGTCGAAGCGGGCCTCAACCTGACCATGATTGGCCTGGATGTTACCCACCAGGTGGTTACCACCCCAGACCGTCTGGCCGCCTTTGCAGCCCTGGGGAATGCCGTGGGCCAAACCGCCGCGAATTTATTGAAATACTACGGCCAGCTCGATGCTGAACGCTACGGCTTAGCGGGTTCGCCCCTGCACGACCCCTGCGTCATTGCCTACCTGCTTCGGCCAGAGCTGTTTAGCGGCCAGCCCATGCACCTGGCCATTGAAACGGAAAGCCAGCTTTGCCTGGGCCGCACCGTTGCCACCCCGGTACTGAGCGCCGCCCAGCCTGCCAATGCCCAGGTGCTTACGGCAGCCCAGGCCGAAGGCATCTACACCTTACTTTTAGACCGGCTGGCAAAACTATAGCCCGTCACAGAACCGCCCCAGCGGGCTTGATAAGATAGAAGCGACATCTACCTCTCTGCACTCATCCGCTGGAAACGTCTGCCGCCTCAAGTTGACTGGGTCTAGTCCACCGTCGCGAGTCCTTGGCATGAGCTACACCACCGAACAACTCCTAGCATTTCTCGATCAAGAACTCCGGGCGACCTGGAAGGGAGAGCGCGTCGTGCTGTCTTCCGCTGCTCGGTTGGATCATCCTGTGATCTCCAAGGCCATTGGTACCGATAAGCTCAGTAAGGTCTACGCCATCCAGGACTTTCGCGCCCAAATTCACGCTTACCAGTGGCAGCATGGCGTGTCGGGCCTGCTCTGGCACACCTGCCACTTTCAGGGCCACAGCATTCGCGTGCCCGAACTCCATCCCCAACTGGCCGCCATCCCGGCGGATAAACTGACCCTGGCGGCGGCTAAACCAGCCATGGTTCAGTTTTGGCGCGAGGCCATTCCAGGGCTTCAACTCTGGCTAGCCGGGGGAGTGCCGCAGTCCACCAGCCTTGACCATGTGGAATCGCTGATAGCGGCCAGCGAATGGGCCGAGCTGGCCGCTACTCGCACTGAGCTTTACCTCAGCCTCTGCTGGGGCGACCCCAAGCACTGCCACTGCGACTGGGCTAAACCCGAATCGGGCTGTGAGAGAATTATTGCCACCGCCGGAGAACCCAGCGGCATCAAGGTATAGTTTGAAGGGCCAATAGTTTTAATGCAGGAGAGCCAGTATGACCATTGCGGTTGGCGTCATTGAAACCCAAACTTTTCCAGCGGTGTTAGCCGCCGCCGACGCCATGGTCAAAGCCGGACGGGTAACCCTCACCAAGTATGAGCGGGCCGAAAGTGGGCGACAATTTGTGGCGGTGCGAGGCCCAGTAGCCGAGGTCAGACGGGCCGTTGATGCAGGCCTAATTGCGGCCAATGCCTGCCCCAACAATGCCGAAGTCATGACCCATGTGATTATCCCCAACCCCCAGGAAAATATTGAAGCGGTGCTTCCCATTGAGTTTTCGCCGGAGTCAGAACCTTTTTGGGTTTAGTGCCTAGCCTCTGAGAATAACCAGGCCCGCCACAAACAGCACCAGCAGAAAAAACCAGACCGGCGAGCGAGCAGCCTCCTCCGACACATCCGACTCAAAGCGACACCAGAGGCAGCGATAGAGGTTTTCTCTGGGTTGAGCCAGGGCAGTTTTGCCACACTTTGGACAAGGTTGGAGGGTTTGCTTATCCTCCAGGAAGGTGTAGGACATAAAAAATCCTCAATTGGTCTACATAATCTGTGCCAATTGAGGAGGTAACGTGACATTAATGGTGCTGAAAAATACCTGTTATACCAGGAAAATTAAAGCGACCAAAAGGCATAGGGAGGTCAGCGTAAAAATAGACACGGACTCTTCTTTAAGCAAGGCATAGACCGTCATCTTATCGGGTTGTAGAGGACACTTAAACGCCCCACATCGGTTTTTCCAAAAGGAGGTATTTCCACAGTGCGGGCACAGAAAGCCTACCTCCTGGAAGAATGCCTTTTCACAGTTCAGACGTTCCAGATAGGCGGTGTCAAGGGTCATCTCAATTCTAGGAATAGCCGGGTAGTAGCCATTGGATGCGCCTAAATAACGGTTGGCCTGAGACGTTGCTAAGGAACTCAGCAATGTCTTGCCGATAATTTCATCGGGAATCATTTCCTGAACCTTAGCCACCTCATTCTCCAAATGCTCCTGGGTTTCAGTGGTTTTCAACCCTAGTTCCTGGTAGGTGATTTCATCAATTTCATTTAGCAGAAAGCCCAACGTCGGGTCATCGTTGGCCAGGGTTAAGATCTCATAGATCCGAAACGATTGGCCATCGTCTAGCTCCGGTAGTCTGGCTAGTTCGTAATACTCGTCTAGAACCTTTCTATATCTTTGCCAAGATATATTGGATGAGATTCTATCTTGCGGATATTCCTCTGGTTGTATGAACACTGCACCGATCCTTAAATCAACGCCAATAACTCTGTCAGTTAAACACCCACCTCACTTACAGCGCTTTTGACGCTGATAAGGTATATGGATTGTCATAAAACCTTCGGTTCTAAGCTTCAGACCGTACCTCACATGGCAAGGAAACGCTGTAGCTACTGTATCTAACTCAAGAATCATTCACGGACGAGAGTTGCTTTCTTAACTTGGCCAGCGCTCGTTCTCCCTGTTTTCGCAGTTTTGCTTCCAGGTTGCTTTGGAACTGTCGCTCCTTGCCTTGACTTACCATAAGAAACCCTATTTCCTTCCAAGAAAGACCTCTAACAATTCGCAAAATCAGAATCTCCTTGTCTCGTTCAGAGAGGGCGCTAAAGGAGGCCCAAAGAGAACTAATTAACTCATCGCTTACTTCTTCACAGAAAGAGCCATCGGGCATAATTTCCTGGGTAAAGGTTATGTGAGATAACTTTTTCCCCAGCCGGGCTTGGCGCTGCCGCTGCCGATTTTCCTCCAGGATGATAAAGTAAGACACCCGAGTGAGATAACTGAGATAGTTCTCAATGCGACTGCCCGACAAAATTTTGTCGCGTACACGCAGGTAGGCTTTAATCAGAATTTCACTTTCTTCATACTCGCCCGCCAGGCCCACCTGCCCCAGCGAACGCCGGATGAAATACATTAATTTTCTAGAACTTTCACTCTCCTTCAGTGATATGGCATTCTTAACAACTTCGGTCAGGGTTGTAAGCTGCTTAAAGTCCTCGTCCATAGGATTTTAGCCCTCCTAGGACTATGTGGCAGAACCCTACCCCTATGTGACAGGCAAACCCCATAGGCCCCATTGGGAACCGTCGGCAGTGCTCTGGTATTTTTGGCCCATACTATTAGTGTTGGTACGACCCAAGGTGTGACATAAAAACAAAATTTTTTATTTTAAGTATCCCCATGTCCAACATTACGTTCTTTGAGCTAATAACTTTAGCGCTTAGGGACTCGCAAGAAAATAAGGTACCCATTGCCATCTTTCCTATTGGTGCATTGCTGCGCGTTGGCGTAGCCTCGCCCCAGCGTTATGCACCCTACAGTGCTCAACGCTTCGGGTACTTTATTTAGACGCACATCCCTAAGCAGTGCTTTTACGTTGCTTGATATCGATAAAGCATTCCTTATGAATGGGAAGTCCGTTTCAAGAAATGACCATTCATTCTGATTGACTGACAAAACCTGTGAAATGCCTGCTATCGCGCCACCCAACCTACGCGATAGCAGGTAGTGCTCAAGATGTAATGATAGGATGTCATGAGTGATGGAATTCCTAGTTACCATGCCGACTTGTCCCCTGTGCGCCTCCTCCCAAACGGTCAAGAATGGACGCATCCATAATGGCAAGCAACGATTCAAGTGCCGGGACTGTGGACGCCAGTTTGTCGAGCATCCCAGCCAAAAAGTGATTGACCCCGCCACTCGAGAACTGATTGACCGCTTGCTGTTGGAACGTATCTCGTTAGCGGGCATCGCTCGAGCCACCCAAGTCTCTGAACAATGGTTACAAACCTACGTCAACGAGAAATATGCTCAGGTTCCTCGTCAGGTGCAGGTGTCCTCAAAAAAAGGGCCGCTAACCCTTCAATGCAATGAATTGTGGTCTTTTGTGGATCATAAGGGCAATAAACAGTGGGTTTGGTTGGCGCTTGATGCCGACACTCGCGAGATCGTGGGGGTCTACATTGGGGCCCGAGATGAGGCGGCGGCCCGTCAGCTTTGGGAGTCCTGGCCGCCGGTCTATCGTCATGTGCGGTGGCATATACCGATTTCTGGGCCGCCTACGCGGCTGTTCTACCGCGTCAACGCCATCGAGCCGTAGGCAAAGAAACGGGCAAAACCAGCTACATTGAACGCTTCAACAATACCTTGAGGCAACGGGTCTCTCGCCTCGTCCGAAAAACCTTATCCTTCTCAAAGTCCTTGGAGAATCATATCGGGGCCATCTGGTATTTCATCCATCACTACAATGCATCATTACCTGTGTAGCACTACCGACACTATTAACTTTGGCTTGAACCTTGAAACAGACATTGCACAGGAAGTCCATGAGGCATATATGAACCTTTAGGAGTTTTAAGCTGTACTCCAAGAGTTAGACTTTGGCGAAAATTGATATTTGGTAGAATAGAAATCACGCTCTTAGGCATAAAAGATGACTCTTGCAATACTGGCGGAACCTGCACCCTTAACGACCAATCCTCATGGTGTGGTTTGTGTAGCTGGAACACGGGTGACTTTAGATACTATCGTTGCTGTATTCAAGCGAGGGGCAACTGCAGAAGAAATCGTTCAGCGTTATCCATCCTTGAGACTGGGTGACGTTTACGCTTCAATTGCCTTTTACCTTAACCATCAGGAGGATGTAGAAGCATATCTCCAGCAGAGACAGCAGCAAGCTCAAGAAATTCTCCAAATGAATGAGGCTCGATTTGATCCCCAGGGTTTGCGAGATCGTTTACTCGCCCGCAGAGTTGAACAGCAAGCATGATCAAACTGCTAGCCGATGAAAATTTAGACAATACAATCATTCGAGGCTTACTGCGCCGCAATCCAGATATCGATATTGTTCGCGTTCAGGATATTAATCTATCAGGAGAAGATGATCCGATTGTGCTTGAATGGGCCGCTGACCAAGGACGTATTTTGCTTACTCATGACGTGGCTACCATTACTCGCTATGCCTATGAAAGATTAGCCAAAAATCTCGCTATGCCAGGAGTAATTGAGATCCATACAGATGCAGCAATCGGGAGAGTAATAGAAGATCTTTTCATGATTCTTGAATGTGGCACTCCGGAAGACCTAGATGGTCAAA
>CAYUBC010000060.1:0-8999 GCA_964442885.1 uncultured bacterium
AAAGCGCTGACTACGAGCTGATGCATTTACCCTAAAATTTGGCGTTGACAAAGCATTAGCCCCTGACTCCGAATTCCTCCCTATCCTCATCGCCAACTGGCTAGCATCGACCGCTGCTGAGGCATGGTCTGGGGCTGCTCCAGGGGGGCCGAAACCTGCACCAGACCCTCCACCAGCCAGGGGGCTAGGCGCTGTGTCCACAACACCGCATGGCTTTGCCAGTCAACTAAGATTTCTGAGCGGTTCTGGGCAAGTCCTCGTATTAATGCCTGGGCTACCTGCTCTGGACGAGCCGGCTGTACCCAGCGAAACCAGTCAAAATCACGCACCATGTCAGTATCCGTGAGGGAGGGCAAAAGCGCCGCTACTCGGACATTGTAAGGAGCCAGTTCGCAGCGGAGGGCCTGGGTAAAGCCCAGAATAGCGAACTTAGTGGCTGAATAGGTGGCCATGGTAGGGGCGGCAATTTTACCCATCAAACTAGAGACATTGACAATCGATCCCTCGCGGCGCACGGCCATCCGGCGGGCTATCAAACGGGTGATGGTGTAAAGCCCCACCAGGTTAGTCGATAGTTCAGCCTCTACCTGGGGCAGTTTGGTTTGCAGAAAAGGGGTTTGATGGGCGACGCCAGCGCAGTTAACGAGTAGATGCACCGGGCCATACTGCTGCCAGGCTTGAGCAATCACAACATTGACGCGAATAGAATCAGTCAAATCCAGGGGCAGCACAATGGCCTCGGTGCCCAGTTGCTCGAGCTCAGCGGCAACGGCTTCCAGACGCTGGGCTTGGCGAGCCACCAGCAAAATTCGGGTGGCTCCCTGAAGTGCCAGGGCATGGGCGATCGCCCGCCCAATACCACGAGAGGCCCCGGTTACCAGGGCGGTTTTTCCGTCAATCTTCATATCAAAATCTCCTGCTGAGACAGCGTGTTGTTCAGTCAGCACAGGGGGTGAGTGGGGGCAAAAAAGGCCACTATGTCAGGGAGCGAGCCCTGGTCAGCAAGCCTCTATCTGGCTTGGCTACCGCATAGGGTCTATCTACAGGGTTTAATTCAGAAATCGATTTCAGCTCAAAACCTACTTTTTCCGGTTGCAATCAAATCCCGAAACCTAAAACCGTCTGCTTGATCTGTCCTGGTTCAGATTTCTAGACATTACTTGGCGTAGCTACGCACCAACTGGATCAGTCTGGGGGCTCCCTGCCCCACTAACAAACCAAGGATGTGATGGAAGGCCGTGGCGTCATGGCGTCAGTTCTCCTAAGCGAAAGACTATCCCAACCATTGACTACCGACCTTAACACCGGGATCAGGGAGCGACAACGATCCTGAATAAAGTCGCCAAACTGTAACAGTTCTTGTCACATTTCTCAGAAATATAGATCCGCCTAGGCATTGGTTTACGGTTGACAGTTTTTACTGCCCGTAAAGAATTTAGAGTTGATCCCCCTAAAATCAGGCTCACCAGATTCACTGAGAGCCGAAAAGGCCAAAGCAGGTGAATCTGAGAAAATCAGTTTGTATTTTAAGTTGCATTTAGCTGTGTTACGAAGTTCAACGACGGGTTCCGGTAAGCGCAACTCCCATTGTCGCCAGCCTAGATCTTCTAGGCTGGATAGCCAGAGCTGGATGATGGCCCTGCCCAGCTAGACGATACTTATAGGATCCGTGGGTTATGGAGAGCCGTGGGTGACGGGCTAGACTAGCGGCGTCAGCAATTGGGACTACCCTGGCCAGTCTGCCTGGGCAAATTTCAGGCCAAACTTCAAATAATTGGCCCAGGGGTTTGATTAAAATCATAGAAGTCTTACGATATTTGTTCATAATTTGATAGAATCAAATCTATATAAAGTTCCCCCACCTGGGAGGCAAGACGTTGATTCACGCCACGCTCCACCAACTCAAAGTCTTTGAAGCTACAGCTCGCCACGGCAGCTTTACTCGTGCTGCTGAAGAGCTTTACCTCACCCAGCCAACGGTATCAATTCAGGTTAAGCAGTTGACTAAGGCCGTTGGGCTACCGTTGTTTGAGCAGATCGGTAAACGGCTCTACCTGACCCAGGCTGGGCAAAAGCTGCTAGAAACCTGCCAGGAAATCTTCAGCGGCCTCGACCAGTTTGAAATGGCCATTTCTGATCTCAAAGGGCTGAAGCAGGGCCAACTGCGGCTAGCCGTGATTACCACCGCCAAGTATTTTGTCCCCCGCCTGTTGGGGCCTTTCTGCCAGCGCTTTCCTGGCATTGATATTTCCCTCAAGGTTACCAACCACCAGCATATCCAGGAGCGCATGTCCAACAACGATGATGATCTGTACATCATCAGCTCTCCCCCAGAACAGCCTGACCTCAAGATCTATCCTTTTCTTGAGAATCCTCTAGTGGTCATTGGGCCCAAGGATCATCCCCTGGCGGGTAAAACCAAGGTGCCCATTCAATCGCTCAATGGTGAACAGTTCATTATGCGTGAGCCCGGATCGGGTACGCGCCAGGCTGTGCAAAAGCTGTTTGCCGAGCATAATGTTGATGTCAAAGTTCGGCTAGAACTGGGCAGCAACGAAGCGATTAAGCAGGCGATCGCGGGCGGCCTGGGCATTTCAGTGCTTTCTCTACACACCATTATTTCTGAAGGCACCGATGGGGAGTTTACCATTCTAGACGTTGAGCATTTTCCCATTGAGCGCCAGTGGTATGTGGCCAGCTTAGCCGGTAAGCAACTTTCGGTGGTGTCCCAGGCCTTTCTCTCCTACCTGCTAGAAGAAAGCCACGCCATGGTAGAAAAGTGTCTACCCGGCATTAACCTCCCTGGGGCCGGTAAACCCTCCCTGGCTCCATCCACGGTTGATAATGGGCCAAGCAAAACCCTGTCTAAGGCGGTTTAAACCTGGTTAGCGGGCAAAGGGGCAACATCTCCAAGTTGGAATCTGCCGCCGCGTCTTAGTGGCCTTGGTCATCCTCGTTATCCTGAGATTCTGGCGCATCCTCTGTAGCCGGAGCCTGGGCAGGTGCGGGGGAATCTATATCAGGTCTAGACCGTTCACCAGTGCTTTCGTATAGGTTAGCCAGCCGATCCTGCATATCCTGAAGCCAGCTATTGTGCTCACTACGGATCGTTTCCTCGGTATTGATGACCAGCTTCTCAAAGTTTTGAGGATCCGTCCTGGCCGCGTCTGATAGCGAGTACCACCAGGCCCGAATGTCATAGAGGGTATCGGCAGCCTGGTTATAACCCACCAGCGTGGCCTCAATGCGGCGATATTCCAGGTAGGTGACAAAGGCTCCGGCCAAGGCCGCTGTGACAGCCACCCAGTTTTGTAGCCCGGTAGCGGCCAGGAATGTGCCCAGCCCGCCAAAAATGTACACGCTAGTTTGAAAGATTTGGTAACGGCGATTGTAGAGTTTGGCTTTGCCTCGATACCAATCAAACTGATCCTCCAGCCGATAGCGGAGATAGTCCACCGCACTGAGATCGGCGTATTGATCCGGTGAGGTGCTTTCCGCCTTTTGGAGAGGGACTTCTTCAACCTTAAACAAAAACTGCCAGAAGCGTTCCGCCTGACGATTTAGCCAGAGCACAGGCCGAGTTAGCAGTTGGATGATCAGGCCCAGTTCCATGCGTTTATCGGGTTCTCCCTCGTAGGGGCTGAGGGCCGCTTGATGCACAGGGCTACCCTTCACTCGTTCACTCAGGAGCTGAAGCTTTTCCGCCAACATCTGATTACGATTTTGGTTATAGGGCTTAACCCGCGTCCGGTAGTAAAAAATCTCCATCTTTAAGGATTCAGCACTCCCGCGCAGCATCACCCAACTACTACCCCGGTCAAACTTCACCGAGAAGGCCCTTAACCCGGTCATAACAATGGGGAAAAGAATTAGCAAGAAATTTGTTGTGGCTAGAGCACGATATTGTCTTTTGCCCCACCACAATTCCGCCAGCGACCGACCACTAAGCTCACCCTGAAGCACCTGCAACTGCTCTGCCTTAACCTCATGGCTACTATCCACGGTTTCCTCTGCCCGTAGTTCGTTGACAATGGCCCGGTTCAAGATCACCGGTTGGATTACAGCCAGCACCACCACCAAAATACTGAGATAGGTCAGCAACCGCCGCATAAAGAAGAAGCGCTGCTGGGCGCGGCTGGCATTTTTGTCAAAAACGCTGTACTTCTCCCAGGCACTATCCAGGAGCTGAGGGTTAGGGGCTGTCTCTGGGGGGAATTGAGCCGCATCTGCGTCAATAGGGGGCAATGGCTCCGGAGTTTGGGCAGAAGCGGTCATCATGCACCTCTCTAGGTATCAACAAAATACCGCTGAATGAGATCGCGCATCTCATCCATCGGCATGTCAAAGCTAATCAGCTCCAGCTTACCGCTAGGTTGATACCCCTGAACAAGCTCCAGCAACGGCGGTTTAGCCTCTGCGGCTCCCTGCATGGCCGTGGCCACCTCGTCAGCCAGTCGCCCGCTGCCCGCCATAACCAGGGTGGGCCGCCCCGCCGCCAGGTTAGCTTTTAAGTCAATCAACGCGACTTTGCCCCCGTTGATCAATATAGTTAGCGCCGGTTGACCCGCAGAAATGTGAGTGGCTAAATCGGCTAACCAGGGCGACTCACTGCCCCAATCCTGCCCTGGGATTAAGAAAAAGTTAGTGTGATGCGGCTCTAGTTCGTGGCGAGAGTCGTCGCTAATTGAAGACAGGCCATTGTTATGAGGCAGTTTAGCCTTCCCCTGGGGCACCACGCCAATCAGGGGAAAGCATCCCCCTACCTGAGATCGAGCTCGCCCCATCATGCGAATTACGCCCGCATCGGTGCCCCCGTCCAGGACTGTGAGGCTCAACTCCTGAGCTAACGGCGCTAACACCTGATCAAACACGGTCTGCAACTGCTCCAGACTCTCTGGGCTCATAAAGCTAGCCCCACCAATCACCACCAGGGTCGGCTGCGGAAGGCTAAGGCCCATGGTTTCAAGGGCCTGAACCGGAGTTTGCTGGTCTGACAACGACAAGGCTTGAGCGCTATGCCCATTTAGAAATTTCAGGTCAATAATGCCAGTCGCAAAGGTGTCTAACATGCTGAGAGGAACTGAGATGGGGGAGACTGATACCAAGGTTGGATGGATGCCCTGAACTAAAGCGTGCGCTATACCCTGCTGTTATCGGTGTGCTAAGACTTTGATGATATCCTGAAGCCACCAATTCATACAGGAATTATAGTCGCTGGCTTGAAGGCAACAAACTGAGTTGGCGGCGGGTAGTGCTAGACCATGCTACAGAGGCTTAGCCGCCTTTCAGCCAGGGTTTGCGTGTAGAAATGTAATAGTTTCGTTGTAAATGCCCAGAATGCCATCAAGACATCGTGTAGAAACATCCGTAGGTTCCCCTAGTCCTGATAGCATCTTTAGGCTATACCTCAACCCTCCATCGCCATAGCAGATCCTCAAAACTGACCCATCAGGTGCGATGACTCAGACTGAACGGCCATCCACAATTAAAACTAAGCCTGGCTTTTACATTGCTTATCAACTACCAGAGGTAGATAGCGCCAGATTAGGCTATCTGTCGGTACCTAACCGCCACGATATTTTTGTCGCCTACACCCCAGAGAACGCTGAAATCGTCAGAAGTCTTGATGATGCCATCCGTGATGTTGGGCTTGAACCCTGGATCGGTGAATTGCTAGACCTATTAAGCCCAAACCCAGACAAAATTATTCAACTTGGCATTCAAGACAGCGATGCGTTGATTCTGTTGATGGGGCAAAACAGCACCATCCCGGCTGATTTAGACGATGAGCTAGAGCAAGCCCTAGGGCTAAATCGTCTGGTGATTTTGGTGTCTCGAAGTGCCTTCAAGGCTGAGCAACTTCAGGCTAGTAATCTGCCTCGGCTTACTGTGCCACCGTCTCACCCGCTCTCTCTTCCACGGGTGGCTGAGGCTATTTTTCATATTCTGGTTTATGCCCGGTTACTGGCCAGAGCAACCGAGTGGCAGCAACAGGGAAAACCGCCTACAAAACTACTCTCATTAGATGACTTTGAAGCCGCCAGACAGCAGGTTGCCTGGATTAAGGGTCACCCTGAATTTGGCTTAACGCTAGAAACTCTGCAAGAAGAATTTCTGCAGGCCAGCCAACAAGAGAGCAGCCACGGAGCACCGCCATCAATTTTCATTTCCTATTCCCGGAGAGATGTCGAGTTTGTCAACCAGTTGGTTCAATCCCTTAAAGAAGAAGGGTTTATCGTCTGGCTAGATCGAGAAAATATTCCCATTGCTACTAACTGGCAAGACGAAGTAGAAAAGGGAATTGCCTCAGCTCACACCTTTATCTTTGTGATTAGTCCTAACTCAGTTAAATCAGAGCACTGTGCTTTAGAGCGGGAAATGGCTGATCGGTTTGGTACTCGCATTATTCCAATATGCTGTGATAAAAGCTATGAACAGAAAAGCCTTGATGAGTTAAGGCTAGGCTTAATTAACTTTGTTGATTTTCAAGACCTTGACTTTTCCGTGGCCTTTGCCCAACTGGTTGACGCCCTTAAAACTGATCTTAAAGACGCTGAAACCTACAATGAATTGTCACGCCGAGCCTACGACTGGAATCATGGCGATCAGAAAAAAGAATACTTGCTATCTAGAGCGGACTGTAGACGCCTTGAAAAGTGGCTACATAATCGCAATGTCACCCCATCTAAATTTTCCTGCTTAAGTGAGGTCAAAGAATTATCCAAGCGCTACTTGATTGAAAGCCGTAATCAGCTCAATCATCAGCGAAACAGCATACTCATAGCTTCAACAATGCTGGGGGCTTTAATAGTTGCCTTGTCAGGAGTAGCCGTAAAAAGTGACCTGGGTGAAATTAACGCCCTGGTTAGCTCTCTCGAACAAAAACAGGGAGTAGAGGGTTTAGTCACAGCGCTGCGAGCAAGCGAGAAATTAGAAAGCAACCTTTTGTCGTCTGAAAAGCTGCGCTTTGAGGCCATAACTGCTTTGCATAAGGAATTACTAGGTGTCCGTGAACTGAATAGCCTAAAAGGCCATGAGCGGGGCGTTTTTGACGTTGCGTTTAGCCCAAAAGGTCAGTATTTAGTATCGGGAGGTGAAGATAAAACCGTTCGAGTGTGGGATTTTTTGGGGAATGAATTAGCCACCTTTCAACAGCATAATGACCGAGTAGTAGCCATAGAATTTAGCCCTACAGGAGATTTCTTTGTTTCGGCTAGCTATGATGGCAAGGTTAACCTGTGGAGTTGTCAACCTGATTTCTTAGCTCAGTATCTCAACGGTTATGAAAGGCCCAGAGCAGGTCAATATGAAAGGCCCGGAGCAGATCAAAGCGATAGCCCAGAATTAGACTGCCAATGGGTTAAGACCCTAACCCCAGAGAACAGTAATGCGGGGATTGTTCGCCTGAGTCTGAGCCAGGATGGCCAGCATATTGCAGCGGCTAGCTTTGATAACAAGGTTTACCTGTGGACAAAGGGCGATAACTTATACCAGCAACAACAGATCTTTGCACACCAGGCCGTGCCCTGGGGCCTCAATTTTAGCGCCGATAGTTTGATGCTGGCGGCGGCGGATCAATCGGGGCAGGTTTTAGTTCGGTCGGTAATGACTGGGCAAATCCAGGCGGAACAAAACATCGGTCAGTTTGTTACCGATGTTCGCTTTAGTCCGGATGGCCGCTGGATGGCGGTCGGCGGAGAAAATGGTTTACTCAAACTTTGGAACTGGCAAGAAAACAAGTTAGTAGACTTGCCAGGACACAGTTCAGGTTTTGTTCGAGTCATGTTTAGCCCCATTAATAATACTTTGGCGTCTGCCGATACTACGGGCAACATGTATCTTTGGAAGCCCAAGTTACTACAGGCTGCAATGCAGCCTGGCCTGAATGAGGAACTTGTTCCACTGACCTTAAAAGGCCATCAAGATGGTATTAGCCGCATTCGCTTTAGTCCGGATGGACGCTTTTTAGCCTCTACCAGCCTTGACGATACTACTCGGCTTTGGTTGACAGCGGAAAGTCGTGCGGAAAACGCTAGCAGTCTGCCAGAAGTTCTAGAGAGCTATGCCGTTCTTGAAAGCCATCGAGATGAGGTGTTAAATGTAGCCTTTTCATCGCCAAATGGGGAGAATCAGTCAAGCACCTATCTTGCCTCCACTAGCCGAGACAGCACGATTCGGCTATGGCGCACGCAAACTGATATTCAGCCACTAACCCACGAAAATCGCCTTTTTGATATCGCCTTTCATCCTAGGCAAAATATTTTGGCAACTGCTGGTGTAAATTCAATTAATCTCTGGAATCTTGCCAACTATACGCGCCAGCAAATTCAATATCAAAAACCCGGGATCGGTAAACCTGATGACTTAAATGTTGTGTCTGTAGACTATTCCCCGAATGGAGATTTTTTGCTAGCTGGTGATTCCAAGGGCGAAATCAGACTGTGGCAGCCTAGGGGCTCTACGGAGAACGCCTACGCCAAAAAACAGCGGAGCCACACCAATGTGGCTGAAAAAGTCTTAATTGATGGGGTATTTGTGGTTCGGTTCAGCCCAGATGGTACATTTATCGCGTCTGGCGGTGCAGATGGAAAGGTGAAGTTTTGGGACGCTTCTAAAGAAATGAAACTGCTGGGAGCAGAGGCTTTTATTAATAGTAATGATCTCAGTTGTGCGGTTGTTAATTTAGACTTTAGCGCCGATGGCCAACAGCTGGTGGTAGCATCTACAGCGAACCAAATCAAGGTGTCTCAAAATACCAGTAAGCCCAGTGATTGTTCGATTAAGATATACCAAATAAACGTTGATCCATTGTCTAAGAGAGTTGAGCTTGAAAAGCCTGTGGTCGCTGGCCAATCAGGACTGCTTTTTCGGATGCAAAAGACTTTACAAAGTCTTTTTTCTAACGGCCATCAGGGACATCAGAGTTCTACAGGTAAGCCGTCCAATCACGGCACATTATCTGTAGATTTCCACCCTAAAGCCAATCAATTCGCCTCTGG
>CAYUBC010000060.1:9009-12078 GCA_964442885.1 uncultured bacterium
GCCTCTGGTGGGGAAGACGGCATAATCCGTATTTGGAACACCCAAGGCAGGCTCCTGAAGACCCTGAAAGGCCATGCGGATGCTGTCAACCGGGTTGACTATAGCGAAGATGGAAAGATATTACTGTCTAGTAGTAAAGATGGCACGATTAAGTTTTGGAATCCTAAAACCGGCAAAATGCTTTCCTCGCTAGAAGAGCATGAGCGGCAGGTGTCTAAGGTTATGTTTAACCCTTCAAATCCGACAATGTTTGCCTCTGCTGGCTTCGATGGCAGGGCGCTAATCTGGGGAATACCTGAGGGCTTTGACCGGAGGACGCTACACTTACTGGCTACTAAAGGGTGTGAAACAGCGAAGTTTTATCTGGCCAATGAAAGTAATTCGATAGATTGGCTTCAGTTTCTACCTATATTACCTCTACAGGCCAGACGAACAGGTCTAGAACAAAGCTTAGATCAGTCTGAGAGTCAGCCGCCAATGCCTACCAAAAACTACTGCCCTAATAAACTTAAGGAGTAGTGAGAAACTTAAGGGGCAGTGAGACTGCGGATACCCTTAAGAACTACGACAGCCTGAGTAGTCGTTGACGGGGTCACAGACTTGCTTGATGGGGCTGTGGACTGGGTCAGATTGTTTTTCAGGCAGGCCACCGCTGAAGCTTGGGCGGGCTACGCCGAAATTAACCACTGCGGCAGTGGCTAGGCAGGCAACAAGAACAGATAGAGATGAAACACGGCTAACCATAACATCCATCCTTTGGTGCGGTTAAGAGTTCACGGTTGTAGTCGCACCTGTACAAGAGTGAAGCCGAATGCTGGGCTATGTTCTCAGTTAGATCATAACCAGGAAACCCAGGGGTTGTATTGGGTGATTTCCCTATTTCAGATTACAGGTATTGACAAATTGTTCCGGACAGTTTCCTGGGTTGCCCCTTATTTTTACGGGAAAACCATGCCCGGCGAAAGCAGTGAAAATCCCAGCTTTAGGATTACTTTATCGGGCATGGAGTATGGGTAGAGTGTAGGGCTATTTTGCCAGACTGGCCTCTGCCGTTAGCCAGTCTATGAACTGGCGAGCGGTGCGGCCCGAACGTCCATTATGCCGAGTGGCCCACTGGAGCGCTCTGGCCGTTAGTTCTGCTTCGTTTAGGTTTAGCTCCGCCTGCTGGGCCAGGTGTTTAACAATGGCCAGATAGGTGGGCTGGTCGGCAGGTTCAAAGGTGAGGGTGAGGCCAAAGCGATCGCTAAAGGACAGCTTTTCCTGCACCGTATCCCAGGACTGGATTTCGTCCTGGTCGCTGGGACGGGGGCGATCGCTGAAGTATTCTCGCACCAGGTGCCGTCGGTTAGAGGTGGCATAGACAACTACATTCGACGGGCGGGCGATAACGCCGCCCTCTAGCACCACCTTCAGCGACTTAAAGGCATCGTCATCCTCCTCGAAGGAGAGGTCGTCTACAAAAATGATGAATGTCTGGGGCGCAGTTCGCAGCCGATCCACAATCTGGGGCAGGTGGTGTAGTTCTGTCTTGGCCACCTCCACCAGCCGCAACCCCTGGGGGGCATACTCATTCAACAACGCCTTCACCAGGGAGGATTTACCTGAGCCCCGACTGCCGTAGAGCAGCACATTGAGGGCGGGGTAGCCCTGCAACAGCGCCTGTGTATTCTGAATGAGCTGCTGGCGTGGATAGTCGTAGGCCGTGAGCTGAGTTAACTGAATCGAGTCAGGGTTGGGGATCCCCTGTAAATCGCCCTGCTGCCAGGTAAAGGCTCGATACTGAGCTAACTTACCCACCCCATGCTGGCGATAATGCTGGGCCAGGGCTGGCAATGCCTCCACCCAGGAGCCATGGGGCTCAAACAGAAAGGGCGGTTTGGGCGAATCAATTGCCCATGAAATTGGCGGTGTGGCCAACTCGCTAACGGTTTGTACCCATTGGCTGACCCGGTTGGCGTCCAGGTTGTGCAGGGTCTGCAACCGACTTAAATCGTGGGCGGCAGCCTGCACCAGAGCAGCGGGGAGCTGCTCCAGGTTGTGGCGCTGCACCTGTTGGGTAAAGGCGTTATCGGCGTAGGCGATTTGGCGCTGGAGGTGGTTGGCCCAGGTTTCCTGAGCGGTGGCCAGGGCTTGAAACCATTGGCCGTAAGCCCTCAGGCTGGCAGCAGAGGATTGGTTTTCCAGGGCCTCTAGCAGAGTCAGGAAGGCTTGCCCCACAGCCGTATCAAACACACCGCTGTAGAGTAGCAGAGCATCAATGGTCTGGCGGCAATGTCGGACGTCGGCCAGGGTGGTGGTAATGGCTTGGGACATCAGCGCCTAGAAGCCTCTAGAGTAAGCACAGTGGGCCTTTGACGTACTTTAGCCGATATCGCCTAGGGTGCATCGCGGTTGCGGAGCCGCCCTACGGTACTGCGAGGTTTTTGCGATAGGGTGGCTACTCAGCCGAGTTACTATCAGCCTGCAGGTAGACAGACAGGGCATCGGCCATAACCTGGGCCATCGAACGGCCTTCCTTATCGGCAATGGCTTGCAGGGTCAGGAACAGGTCGTGGGAAATGCTCAGCCGATGACGGCCCTCCTTGGTGTGACTGGGCATGTACCGGAGGGGATCGTAGGTTTTGGCGAACTGACGCAGCGCTTCAAACCCAACCCGATGGCAAAAATCTCCAAAGCTCTCGCCTTTTTTGCGGCCATCCCGGAAGAAGACAAATAGAGGTTCCAGGGTGGTTTCGATATCGTTGTCGTGGAGTCGCTCCAGGTAGGGACGGGCCAGCCGGGTTTGGTGAGGTGCGCCACCCAGCCAAACCTGGTAGGATTCGGGCGCACTACCCACAAAGCCAAGCTCAGCCATATAAGGACGAGCACAGCCGTTAGGGCAGCCCGTCATCCGCACCACGAAGTGTTCGTGCTGGAGGCCCAGCCGGGTCAACAGCGCCCGCAGCCGCTCCAGCACGGTGGGCATAATCCGTTCCGACTCGGTAATGGCCAGGCCACAGAGCGGCAGGGCGGGGCAGGCCATCGCGTAGCGCACCAGCGGATCAAGGTCGGCGGGTTTCTGTACGCCAC
>CAYUBC010000061.1:0-12053 GCA_964442885.1 uncultured bacterium
AGTTGGGGTGTTTGAGGGCATCGGCAACTGTGACTTGGGCGAGCTTTTCCACGGGCCAGTCGCGAAAGGCACCGCCGGAAGCGGTCAGCAAAATCCGCCGCAGGCCATCCTGGGGCACGCCCTGCAAGCATTGAAAGATGGCCGAGTGTTCGGAATCGGCGGGCAGTAGCTTAACGCCGTGCTTTTCTACCAGGGGCAGCACGGCTGGGCCACCGGCAATCAGGGTTTCTTTATTGGCCAGGGCAATATCTTTGCCGGCTTCAATGGCGGCCAGGGTGGGCAGCAACCCGGCACAGCCTACGATCCCTGTAACCACCGCTTCGGCGTCCCCGTAGCGGGCGACTTCCACAACGCCCTCATCCCCAGCCAGGAGTTGAGGCATGGGATCCAGCCCGGCCAGGGCTGCCCGCAGTTCACTCAGTTTGTCTGGGTTGCAGATAGCCACAATTTCGGGATTGAACTGGCGCACCTGTTGAGCTAAAAGTTCCACGTTGTTTCCCGCGGCCAGGCCCACCAGACGAAATTGGTCGGGATGATGCTCCAGAATATCTAGGGTCTGGGTACCAATTGACCCGGTCGATCCAAGCAGGGTAATGGCTTTCACGGTAATCCTCAGGGGTGATTGAGCAATTATGTCTAGGATCTCATGTTGCGGTACCTAATGGCTGAGTGAGCTGGCGCACCTGAGTGGAGGTAGACAGTTGGGGCTATGGCTGGGCTAATTCTTTAGGAGGGCAAAAAATTCATGCCGCCGTCGGTACCTTTGCGATAGAGTTTGCCCAGAGAGATATTCCGCAACTTGCTCAAGACAGGGATAGGACTATGGTTAAGCAGGGCCGGGCGCGATCGCCCTTCACCAAGGCTGTATTCTGGCTCGGTACGCTGCTGGGCGGGTTGCCCCTGGCACTGCCGGTGCTGGCGCTGTCTGAATCGGTTGGCCCTCAGGGCATTGATGCGCGGCGGCTGCACGCTGCTCCCTACAACCTGACCGGCGAAAAAATTGCCATTGGCCAGGTAGAAATTGGTCGCCCCAGCCAGTTTGGGCTGGATAAGGTCGCCTACGAAAATATGCCAGTCGCCGTGCGGCGAGTCTTGCTCTTGGATGGCTGGGCGGTCGCGGATGAGTTTGTGGATGGTCACGCCGCTAACGTCGCCAGCGTGATGATCAGCCAGGACAAATATCGCACTGGGGTCGCTCCAGACGCCATGCTTTACTCAGGCGCAGTAGGGGCGCTGGATGGCAGTCGCAGTGCCCAACCGGAGGAGTGTTTGGCGGCTCAGTCGGTAGCTAACCAAAACGGCGGCGATGTTCGAGCCATTAACTTCAGCTTCGGCGAGCCTTTGGGCCGCGATCCCCGCTCCAATCCGGTTTTAGACGGCAACGCTTTACTGACCCAGTGCATTGACTGGTCATCGCGGGTTCATGGCGCGCTCTACGTTATTGCGGGTAACCAGGGCGGTGGTGGTATTCCCATTCCTACGGATAA
This sequence comes from uncultured bacterium, assembly GCA_964442885.1. GTDB lineage: Bacteria > Cyanobacteriota > Cyanobacteriia > Phormidesmidales > Phormidesmidaceae > Nodosilinea. The sequence goes on from CAYUBC010000061.1 coordinate 1,488, forward strand.
TTTCAACGGCATCAACGTGGCCTATTCGCGCCAAATGGACGGGCTGTTTACCAAAATTGACTTTGCCAACCTCAGTAGTGAGCCCACGGTGCGATCGCCTCGTTCCCTCGCTCCCGAAACCAATGTTGGGCCTCGCCGCTCCATCAACCTGGTGGCTCCCGGCAGCAACATTGAGCTCATTGACCCGGATGGACAAATTCGGGCTTCTAGCGGCACCAGTTTTGCCTCGCCCCACGTAGTCGGCACAGTCGCCCTTTTACAGCAGTTGGTCGATCGGCAGTTTCGGTCGGGGGCTTCCAACTGGCCCATAGAAGGCCGCAGCCCCATGGTGATGAAGGCTGTGCTGCTGAACTCTGCCGATAAACTTAAGGACTCTGGCGATGGCCTGGGTTTGGGTATGACCCGCACTCTGCTGGACACCAAAAATAACACTTGGGTCGAGTCCGATGCCTACCAAGATCGCGCCATCCCCCTCCATAACGAACTCGGCACTGGTCATTTGAACGCTTACCGGGCTTACCAACAACTCTTGCCGGGGGCCTTTGGGCCAGACGCTCCAATTCCCGCCGTAGGTTGGAACTACGCCAGTTTGGCAAAATCCTCCGACTCTGCCACCCAAGTGCAGGATTATGTGTTTGAAGCACCGCTGCAAGCCGGTAGCTATCTCTCAGCGACCCTGGCCTGGGAGCGCGTGGTTGAACTGGTCGATCAGAACAGCAATGGCCTCTACGATTTGGGCGAGACGTTTCAAGATCAGGGCTTAAGCGACCTGAACCTTTACCTGTTGCCCGCCGAGGAAGATGACCTGAGTAAGAGCATCTGGTCCTCTGAGAGCGAGGTAGACAGCGTTGAACACATTTTTTATCAAATTCCGGCGACAGGACGGTACAAACTGAGAGTTGTCTATCAACAGCAGGTTCACCGTCAACCAACCCAGCCCTATGCGCTGGCCTGGTGGGCAATGCCTGCGCCCTAACCTGGCTAATAGCCCTGTCATCGTGCTGGTGATGCGGCTGAGCGAAGGTTTGTTTAACCTGCGGTTTTTTTGGAGCACGACCTGATGGTGGATTACAACCTGGCGCTGAACTGCGCTCGCCTCTGCCAGGAAATTTATCGTGACTTTAGTGGTCTACGATTTTCTTCTTACCCCGATGTTGAGCCTATTTTTATCGAAAGTCAGGATAATGGCTTTACGGATACCCAGGTGGCGGTGCTGAATCAGCTCACTAGTGACAAACTTTATATTGTGTTTCGGGGGTCAGATAAATCCATCGACTGGATGAATAACTTTCAACTTCGCCAGCAAGTTTATCCCTATGGGGATAGCAATTCTGAAGTGAAGTTTCATCAGGGCTTTATGATGGCCTATTTTGCCGTGCGCGATGGTCTCTTGAAGGCGATGGAACAATTTGAAGGTCAGCGGGTTATTGTCACTGGCCATAGCCTAGGCGGAGCCCTGGCCACTATTGCCGCCTTGGATATTCAGTACAACTTTGGAAAAGCTAATCAGTTAACCTTTATTGTCAACACCTTTGGTGCACCTCGAGTAGGCAATAAAGCACTAACGGAGTCTTACAATCGCCGTATTGCCAACAGCTATCGATTTATTTACGGGTGGGATATTGTGACCCGTATTCCTCGCGACTGGCAGGGCTTTGAGCACGTAGAAAAAGCAGTGCAACTGGGTTCTTTACTGACCTGGCAAGTGATTAGTCGTCGCTTTAGCGACCATGCCATTAGCAACTATGTCGCAGCGTTGGAAGAAAAAAACAAGGCTCCCGCTGAAGTGAAGCTTTGAGGATCTAGTACTCTGAGTCGGAAATAACTCACCTATTGGCTAAAGTGAGAGCCCTTATGGCACAAGGAATTCTCTTTCTGCCTTCTGCCTTCTGCCTTTCGATACTAGTCCACTACGGCAGAAATAAGCCTGCCATTCAGGACGCTTGAAACACTGATAACCCAAGGATTTTTCACCTTGAATTTTGCATTTTGCATTTTGAACCCCGCGTAGCGGTACTAGTCAATCGTTGAGGGTATTGATTGATCTACGGTTATCCCTGAACTAAGTGACTAACTTCAAAATGGCGATAGTTATTCCGTCCTGCCTGTTTGACGCAATAAAGAGCCGCGTCAGCATTTTGCAGTAAGGTGTTGCCGTCTAACCCGTCCTGGGGATAAATGACAATGCCAATGCTAGCCGTAATAGCTAGCCGATGGCCATCTAAGAAAAAGGGTGGTTGTAGCACAGCAGTTAACCTCAAGGCAATGTCCTCGGCGTCTTCGCGGCAATGAATATGAGGTAATAGCAGCACAAACTCGTCGCCGCCCCATCGAGCAATCACATCATCATCCCGCAGGCATTCTACCAGTCGTTGAGCCACGTTCTGGAGTAAGCGATCGCCCACAGCATGGCCTAAGGTATCGTTAACTGGCTTAAAATGGTCGAGGTCAAGGAACATAACAGCTACCAGCTTACATTCCTCGTGAGCAATACTTAATACAGTATTTAACTGCTGATTAAATAGGGTTCGATTAGGGAGATTAGTGAGCGCATCGTGCAGTGCTTGATGTTTTATGGTAGCTTCTGCTTGCCGCTCCTGGGTGACATCTCTAAAGCTTAAGACTCCACCCACATGCTCTCCTTGTAATCGTTGGGGTTTGAGATAATATTCAAACACTCGGCCATCTCTCAACCTAAGGAAATCATGATGTCCAGTATTTAACTGGGCAAATAATGTCTTGAACTGACTGGCATCTGGCTCATCTAGCTGCTGTAGAATAGTTGGCAACATATTAGAGCGATGACTAACATTCCCCGCATCAATAAGTTGCCAAAGATTGATAAAGTTTTGATTATAAATGATTATCTTTCCCTGATGATCGAGTACGAGAATACCATCAATGGTTGCTTCTAATGTAGCTAGTAAAATTGATAGAGAGCTTTCTAACTTAACGTTAATATTTTTCAGTAATTGATGATGCTGTATGATCTTCTGCTCTTGTTGAAAACGCCGTAGCGCTTCGGTAACAGTCAATATTAAATCGGTTTCATCCCAGGGTTTCCGAATATATCGATAGAGAGCCGCAGCATTCACAACGTTGCCAATTGAATCAGCATCCGCCTGCCCAGTAAGCATAATTTTTAGTGTCTTTGGGTAGATGGAATGAAGCTGAATTAGTAAAGTATCACCCTCCATGCCCTGCATGCTTTGGTCAGAAATGATTAAAGGAATATCTCCTCCCTCGGCGGTTATCTCTGCGCAAAGTGCAAGGGCATCTTCACCACCATTGGCTAGTTCAACATCATAATCTTGACCAAAATGGCGTTTGAGTTGATTGCCCAGACTCTTAAGAATACTGTATTCATCATCAACGCAGACAATTACCGATCTCATAGTGGGTTGCTACCAGTACTAGTTCAGGGCTGCACCAATCACACTTCGTAAATCATGCTCTGACCAGGGTTTATAGATGCAGGCAAACAGATTAGCCTGTTGTTTGGCCCGCTCAATGGCCGTTTCATCGGCTTGACCAGTTAACATAACGGTAATAATTTGAGGAAATCGTTGATGAACTTGAGTTAGAAACTCATCGCCCCGAACATTAGGCATTAACCAATCAGAAACAATAATTAGAATCTTGATGCTCTCTAACTCTAATTCATCAATAACGAGCCAGGCTTCTTCAGCACTTTGAGCAACTTCGTAGACGTACTGATCGCCGAAGCAACGCTTTAGCTGTTGTTTAAGAGCTTCTAAAATTGATGCTTCATCATCAACGCAGAGAATAGCCGTGTGAGACATAACAGAGAGTTCCTTTGGCTTTTCGATGGTTTGCTAAACAGACTCTATCGGTAACCAGACATCGAATTTTGTATACCCAGGATGACTATTGACCTGGATTTTTCCGTGATGTTTGTCAATAATTTGTTTGCAAATATGTAGCCCTAATCCGCTACCTTCGCCAACGGCTTTGGTCGTGAAGAAGGCATCAAAAATATTAGGCTTGATCTCATCGGCAATGCCAACCCCAGAATCAATAATACTGACCTCAACTCCTTCACTCTGTTGGGTAGTAGCAATAGTTAATGTGCCACCTGACGGCATCGCTTGAATAGCATTATGAATTAAATTAGTCCAGATTTGAATTAGCTCATCTGGATGCCCCCAAACTTTGGATACAGGTTGATAGTTGTGGATTAATTCAATGTTGCGCTTAAGTTGATTCTGATAAATTTCAATCACAATATCTAGACTGTCAGTAACTTGCACTAAATCTCGCCTATCATTCTGATTAAATCTGGCATAGCTTTTCAGGGCAAAAACTGTCTTTGATGACCGATCAACCGCATGAATAATAATTTGATTGTTGGCTACTGAACAGGTCAAGTTATAGGCAGTCTGAATTGCCCACTCGCAATGGTCGCTGGTGATCAGAGGATAAATAAAGTCAATATCCTCACTGATTCCCATATCAGTTAATAGGTCAGCGACATATCGCGCTCTCTCTACACCATAGTCCTGAAGTTTAGCAGTAATCCTTCGCTTTATTGACCGATTCTCTGCGAAGTTGCTTGATGATTTATGGGCCAGAGTGCGGTTAATTAGATGAAAAAAACTTTCGCGCTCTTCCTGGTTTAAATATTGATGCAGATGAGGAAGTTCAATCAGCGCTTCCTTCAATGCTTTGTCTGTGTTGTTGGCGGAAGCTTTGATCGCGCCTAAAGGATTGTTGATCTCATGAGCCACACCAGCAATTAACTGCCCTAGTGCCGCCATTTTCTCTTGCTCAATCAGCTTGCTTTGAGTTCGCCTTAACTGGTCAAAGGCCAGTTCTAGTTCCTGGTTTTTCTGCCATAGAGTTTGATGGAACTTATGGGATAAAATGCCAATAACTGTGGCGGACGTAATTAAAGAAATAGTGGTGCCAAAATTGGATAGCCTTCGAGTCCAAATCTGCTGATCGGAATAGATGTCTTCCAAAAGCTGGACTTCAGTATACATGTCATCGTAGATTTCGTCTATCATGTTAACGGTGGACGAATCAACTTTATAAATTTCGCCACGATCAATTAATTCAAATATGTGATTAACTTTTCCCTGATAGGTCTTGAAGAGCAGCAGAAATTCTGCCATGTGCGCGTCTTGATGCTCATGTTGGTGCTCGTGGTCATGGATTTTGAGAGAATCCTTAAAGTTCTTATTCTTGATAATACTGATAATGGAAAAACGATTTTTCTGGCGATGATCAACCGACTCAAGGTGCCGCAGCATGACTTGAATGTTTTGGCGGTTTTCGTCAATTTCTTCCACCAGATTCTCGTCAATTTCACCTTTGGATATGGCCTCCCATTCTAATGAGTTAAGCCTACTCATATATTCCTTGGCTTGAGTTAAGCCCAGTCTGGCCTCATGGCTCCGCTCAGTCATCTGATTCAGATGGTAGATAACCGCCGCACTGGCTAATGCAGCCGCAATGGCCGACAGTACGATCAGCCGTGGTGAAAACTGAGGCCTAAAGTGGGTTGAGTCCATCGGTCTCTCCGTAGCTCTGGTTTGTCCGCAGACCCTCTTACCCCAAAGTAAACTCGACTAGTGTTAAACCTTGACTTGAGGCGGGTGTACGCTAATTAGCGCTTCCTGTAAAGGTATAGTTTTCTCTGGCAAGCCTGAGGCAAGGGGGGCGTTAGCCTCATAAGGGTGCCCTGCTTCACTGAAAAAATACAATGGCAATAAGATTTGTTATGGAAAAGGCTTTAAGACTTGACGCAGGCTAGCACAACTTGGCAAATACTCTGGATCATTCTTGCCCCCCCATCCTCGCTAGTCATTTAAGATCGCTAACGTTCACCACAGGATACTAGACTGTCGCCAAGTCCTGCGGTTGACTCTCGACCCAGGCAGATGGCTCTAGTTCGCTGGCACTCAAGACTTGCTCGATGCGCTCATGGTGGGCCATCAAGGCATCTTTAACCCGGAACACAAACTCGCCGTAGTCAGCCAGGTTATCTAATTCAAGCAGGGTCAAAATAATTTCGGCGGTTAGCCACACAAACCCTTTTACCAGCAGCATTTGCATCCTGTCACCTCCTGTTACAACGTGTAGCTATTTCCGCTGGGTAGTTATGCACTGGCGACAAGAGGTAAAAGGATGGCGTAAGCCCTGGCTCTGGAGAAGGCCGCAGTAGTGATCCACGTGGCCTTCTCCAAACGACTCATGACTGTAGACGCAAAAAGCTTCTAACTCCTGGCGCTGGTTCTCTAGATGCAAGATTCCAGCAATTCTTTGATAATTATTAATTATTGTAAACATAAGTAAACAAAATAGCGTCTGTGGGCTTGGTACGGTTTTCTCTACCGGGTGTTTGGGATGCTATGAATGGAAGCCAGGAGAGGCTGCCAGAGGATAAGCCAATAGCGCGGCTGGGGTTGAAGGCTGGCAGAACGTCTGCGTTGAACCCACCCGATTGATAGAGCTGTACTTGGTTTGAGTCTCTGGTGCGTCTAGTCAGGCCAGCGCCAATCTGATCTCGCTGACCCTTAAAATAGGGATTTGTCGAGAGTGCAGGAAATCCCATGACTGTTCGTGTTCGTATTGCCCCTAGCCCCACCGGGAATCTGCACATTGGTACGGCTCGTACTGCCGTTTTCAACTGGCTGTTTGCCCGCCATGCTGGGGGGACGTTTATCCTCCGCATTGAAGATACCGATGAGGAGCGCTCTAAACCAGAATTTACTGAGAACATCCTGGTTGGGTTGCGCTGGCTGGGGATGGCATGGGATGAGGGGCCATTCTTTCAGTCGCAACGCCTTGATTTGTATCAGCAGGCCATTCAAACGCTGTTGGATAAGGGGTTGGCCTACCGCGCCTACGACACGCCGGAAGAGCTAGATTCGATGCGCAATGCCATGAAGGCTAAGGGGCAGGCTCCCCGCTACGACAACCGCCATCGGCATCTAACTCCAGAACAACGGGCCGCCTTTGAAGCCGAGGGCCGACCAGCGGTGATTCGCTTTAAAATTGACGATGCCCGAACCGTGGCCTGGGATGATTTGGTGCGCGGCCCTGTAACCTGGCAAGCTAGCGATTTGGGGGGCGATATGGTGGTAGCACGGGCCGCTTCCGCCACCACCATTGGCCAGCCGCTCTACAACCTGGCCGTTGTTGTTGATGATATGGATATGGGCATCACCCATGTGATTCGCGGTGAAGACCATATTGCCAACACGGCAAAGCAAATCTTGCTTTACGAAGCTTTTGGAGCTTCCGTGCCAGAATTCGCCCACACGCCGCTGATTTTGAACCAGAGCGGCCAAAAGCTGTCTAAGCGCGATGGCGTCACCTCAATTTCAGATTTTCAGAAAATGGGCTTTGTGGCTCCGGCCCTGGCTAACTACATGACGTTGCTGGGTTGGTCGGCCCCCGATGCCAACGAGCGGTTTACCCTGGCGGAGGCGGCTCAGCAATTTAGCTTTGACCGGGTCAACAAAGCTGGGGCCAAGTTCGACTGGGACAAGCTCGATTGGCTCAACAGCCAGTACCTCCATGAGATGCCGCCAACTGCCCTCCTGGAGCTGGTGCTGCCCTACCTGCAGGGGGCGGGCTATCCTATCGACCCTGAGGCCGATCAAACCTGGCTGCTGCCTTTGATGACCTTAATCGGCCCCAGCCTCACCCGCCTCACCGATGCCGTTGAGCAAAGCCGTTTCTTTGTGGCAAAAAGCGTTGGCTTTGATGAGGCGGCTACGGCTCAACTCCAGCTTGACGGAGTTGCTGAGTTAATTCAAGGCATTTTAGACGGGCTGACAACGGCTACTACCCCCTCCACCCTGGAAGACCTGAAGGCTCTGGTGGATGACGTCACCAAGGCTCAAGGGGTGAAGAAAGGGCTGGTGATGAAGTCCCTCCGCGCCGCTTTGATGGGGGCATTGCAGGGGCCAGATCTGATGGAATCCTGGTTGATTCTGCGCCAGCGCCAATTTGATATCCCCCGTCTACAGGAGGCTGCGGCGCTGTCCTAGGGCCTCAGGAAGGGTGGCCTACCGGGTGTTCCTCTAAAGAGCCCGTTGCTGGGGCCGCCGCCAGTAAGCCATAACGCCGAGGGTGATAACTAGCATCACCATCATTAATTTGCCTGCTAATCCATAGGTGGCGGCTAGCCCCAGGCGCTGGCTGAGGGGTTGACTCACCAGGGGCGAAACAAACTGGCCCAGGAAAAAACTGGTGGTCAGTCCGCCTAGAATTCTTCCCCGCACTGGGCTGGGGGTGGAGGAGGTTAGGCAGACGGTCATATTTGGCATTAGCAGGCCAATGCCTAACCCGGCAATGGCTAGCCCCACCAGCACGGTGCCGTAATTTTGAGCTTTGCTGATGATCAGGTAGCCAAGGCCCATTAGCCCAAAGGCAATGGCGTAGATTCCTGTAAATGTAGACCGCGCCTTTAACCGCTGGTAGCTGATGGCGCTGATGGCGGTGGCTAGGGTAGCCAGGGCGATCGCTAATCCGCTTTGGGATGCATTAGCCCCGGTAAGCTGTTGCAGAAAAAAGGGAAGCTGCACCGGAATCATATAGAACACAATCTGGGTAATTAGCGCAATGCCGTAGGTGAGTAGCAGCAACAGCCAGGGTGTTGCCTCAGGGGCTGCTATGGCCAAGGAGTCTGCTCCATTGACGTGAGTGCGGGCTGGTTCCGGCAGCACGAGCACAATTAGAGGCAAAAACAACCACGCTACCAAATAAATCAGAAACGGATAGCGCCAGTTAAGATCAGCCAGAAATCCGCCCAGGGTAAGAAACAGCACCCCTCCTAACCCCATGAAGGCGGCCTGGAGACCTAAAAACTGAGCCCGGGCCGCTCCTAGATAGTAATCTGCGATCAGCGTCGTAGCTGTGGTCATAATGCCAGCCACGCTTAGCCCCAATAGCACTCGTCCAATGAGAATTAGCCCAATTTCATTGAGCAAAAAGCCAGAACTGCCCGCAAACCCGTACAGAAAAACGGATAGAGCCAGCAGACCCTTGCGGCCAAAGTGATCAATAATCGTGCCTGCGATGGGTGCGCCAAGGGCAATAAACAAGGCTGGAGCCGTTAACACCAGCCTCACCCAGTAGTCGGCGTTGGGGACTTCGGCAAAGTGCTGGCGCATAGCCGGTAGTGAGGGCGCAATAGTAGCTCCCGCCATCACGGTCAGGGTGCTGACCAACAGCAAGGTGATTTTGACTAACAGCGTATCAGGGGTATGGGCCGGAAGGGCTGTGTCGGTAGTGCGAGGGGCCATAGACGATATGGAGCGAGGTTTTCGGACTCCGCATAACTCTACCATCCAGGAATTACAGCGGTTAGAAACGCAACCTTAAGGCCTATAGCCGGATTTCAATCCGTACAATATTCGATAATGAACAGAGTGATGACAGGAGCAATTCCCTGGCTGGTTTGATCTAGCTTGCCAGCTTACGTTAAATTAAGTAAAGATTCATCTCATATTTCTGAGTTCAGTTGGCGGTTTTGGAATTCGTGATCTCATGCTTCTGGCTTTCCAGGCATGATGGAGGTATCTCTAAAGCGCCCTCGATAGCTCGCTCTCAGCCGCTCTAGGTGGTTTGACAAGCACCGTTTAATCTCTGCATGTCGTGAATAGAGGCCATTGGTTATGAAACTTTCGTGGAGAGTGATCCTACTCTGGACCCTACCGCTTCTGGTTGTTGGGTTCTTTTTATGGCAAGGGGCGTTTTCCTCTGCCCCTGCTGATATGGGCCGCAATGCCGCCAACACTCGCATGACCTATGGCCGCTTTCTAGACTATCTAGACGCCGGACGGGTGACCGCGGTTGACCTCTACGATGGCGGCAGAACGGCCATTATCGAAGCGGTAGATCCTGAGTTGGATAATCGCGTACAACGCTGGCGGGTGGATTTGCCTGGCAATTCCCCAGATTTAGTCAGCCGCTTGCGCGATGCCAATATCAGTCTGGACTCTCATCCCCCCCGCAACGATGGGGCGCTAGTCGGAGCATTGGGTAATCTGTTGTTCCCATTGCTTTTGATTGGCGGACTGTTCTTTTTGTTCCGTCGTTCCAGCGTTGGCCCTGGTGGCCCTGGTCAGGCGATGAACTTTGGCAAGTCAAAGGCGCGCTTCATGATGGAGGCCAAAACCGGCGTCATGTTTGACGATGTAGCGGGCATTGATGAGGCCAAGGAAGAACTTCAGGAAGTGGTAACGTTCCTGAAAAAGCCAGAGCGGTTTACGGCTATTGGTGCTCGTATTCCTAAAGGGGTGATTCTAGTTGGGCCGCCAGGAACGGGTAAAACCCTTTTAGCTAAGGCCATTGCGGGCGAAGCCGGTGTGCCTTTCTTCAGCATCTCTGGCTCAGAATTTGTAGAAATGTTTGTTGGCGTAGGTGCATCTCGCGTTCGTGATCTATTCAAGAAAGCCAAAGAGAATGCGCCCTGCATCATCTTTATTGATGAAATCGACGCGGTAGGTCGTCAGCGCGGCGCTGGCATTGGCGGTGGTAACGACGAGCGAGAGCAGACGCTGAACCAGTTGTTGACCGAGATGGATGGCT
>CAYUBC010000062.1:0-7088 GCA_964442885.1 uncultured bacterium
GAATCCTTGCTTTATAAGGGTTTCAGGAGTTTTCTGCACCACCAAGCGTAGACACCACTTGATAAGCCTAGTTAGACTACGCTCAACCGGATTGAAGTCGCCATAAGAAATTGGGGATTTGTATAGTTAAGCCTCAAATGCTGCTAAATAGGGCTCAAAATTTGGCTTAGTAGTCGTAGCTGGTCGGCAGCGCCCATTGTAATCACTAGGTCGCCAGGATAGAGGCGCGTATCGGCACTGGGGCCAACTATTAAGGCATTATCCGCCCGGCGAATAGCCAAAATTAACGCGCCAGACTGCTTACCTAGCTGGGCTTCGCTCAGGGTTTTGCCGATAACAGGGCAGACGTTGGACTCTAGCAAAAATTCCTCTACATAAACTGTGCGGTCTGCCCCGGTGAGAATGCCATCAATAAAATCCACCACCTGGGGACGCAGGGCCGCTGCCGCCATGCGTTTGCCGCCGCTGATGTAGGGCGATACCACCACATCGGCCCCGCCTCGCTCTAGTTTTTGGATGGCTTCTTCGCTGCTGGCCCTGGCGATGGTGCGAATGGAAGGGGCCAGAGTTTTCGCCGATAAAACCGTGTAGAGATTTTCAGCATCCGAGGGCAGGGCTGCCACCAGGCAACGGGCGCGCTCAATACCAACTTGCAGCAATACCTGGTCGTGGGTTGCATCGCCCTGAAAGGTAATGTAACCCATGCTTTGGGCGACATGAATAGAGGTATCGTCGGAATCTACCACTACAAACGTGACTTTTTCCGCGGCAAATTCTGTAGCAATTTGCTGCCCGGTGCGACCAAATCCGCAAATGATGTAGTGCCCTGTTAAGGATTCCATATACCTCCGCCGCTTCAGTAATCGAAACCCAGCTTGCAAATGTCCCTGCGCCACCGCTTCAGTAAAGTTATTCAAGATATAGGCGATTACGCCCACTCCAGCCAGTAGCAAGATCATGGTAAATATTCGGCCACGGGCATTGAGCGGGTTAGTTTCCCCAAACCCAACGGTGGTCAGCGTAATGACGGCCATGTAAAAGGCGTCAATCCACGTCCAGCCCTCAATGAAGCGGTACCAGAGCGCGCCAGTCAAAACGATGATGAGTAACGCTACCAAGCCCCAAAGGATATGCCGCCGCGATCGCCGGTAATTTTCCTCCATAATGGTTTCTGCGTAGCGGGGACGCTTTAGGCGATCGCTCATGGTCGGTCAGCCTTGGGGTAAAGAAACATCTCAACCGCCTTAAATTGTAGGGGGGATAATCCGTCCGATGGCGAATTTGCTAGACTCAGCGCCACTCAAGCAGGCTTAACCCCAAGCGCTACAATCGAGACAACAACGGGCTAGAACTATCCTTAGCTATGACGGCTGCGCTCCCTCAATCCCTATCTCTAGAGCAGTTTTTGACATTGCCGTTTATCGAAGAGTCGCCAGCCTGGGAATTTCTACAGGGAGAGGCGAGTCAAAAACCCATGCCTGGTGGAAAGCATAGCCGTCTTCAAGCCAGTCTGGCGACGGCCATTAACCAGCTTGAGTCGTCCTATGAGGCATTTCCAGAACTGCGCTGCACCTTCGGCGGGCGGTCTATAGTGCCCGATCTGGTCATTTTAGAAAAAACCCATATTCCTCTGGATGAACGAGGCGAAATTACCCCTAATGGCCTTGCTACAGCCCCAGACTGGATGATTGAAATTCTTTCGCCAGAGCAGGGGGCAATGAAGGTGACGCGCAAAATTCTGCACAGCCTTCGCCACGGTGGTCAGATGGGCTGGTTGATTGATCCGGACGAACGGGTAGTTTTGCTGTATCGCCCTGGCGGTTTGCCCGAAGAATTGACTGGAGATGCCCAACTGCCTGGCCTGCCAGGGATTGCTTGGTCGCTAACGGTAGACCAACTATAGCGACAGCCACTCTGGTTAGGACATGAACCTGTATGTAGGCCGTGGCGGTCGCGAGCCAGATCGCCTCCCAGCCTGCGCTATCGCTCGTTCACCCCTGTCCTAAGCGATCTGGCCAGCGCTATCTTTGGCTGGCTAAGAGTGCTCCGTTGACACCCCTGATTTAGTCATCACCAGGCTAATGACCTGCCAGGGCGCAATGGCCATACCCTCCAGTTGGCCAGCCGCATGGCCTGGGCTTAAGGCATCCTTGACTCGGTTTTCGGGATTCGTTATTGAGGGGTTGCGATTGACTGCGGGGGCTGCCAAACCAGGCTGAGCTGTGGCATGTTCCAACAAATTGACGGTGTTTACCATGGCCAGGGGTAGGGGACTGTTGACTTGCAGGGTAGGCGCGTCCCCGGCGCTTTCGTAGGCCCGGAGAATGAATTGATGGTCACAATCCTCCGCTAGTTTGAAGGCCGACAGCACCAGACTAGAGTTGCCCAAATCCAGCCAACTGACTGACTCAAAGGCAGGCGATCCCAATGGTTGGGGCGGATGGGCCGACAGCCTCCAGGGCTGAAGCGGTAGGTTGAAATTACGCGCCATTTGAACCGTTTTAGCCGCCTGCCAGCCCTGGGCGTGGGGGTAGATGGCGTAGGTAAAGGTTTGGCGGCCCCGGTCAGCCCCCGGATCGGGCCAGAGGGGGGCCTTTAGCAGAGTTAGTCGCAACTGGTTGGGGGTGGCATCAAAGCCGTGCTTGTAGTCGGTGAGAATGCTAACGCCGCGATCGCCCTGGCTCAGGTCGGCCCAGCGCAGAGCCGGGACTTCCCACTTGGCCTGAGCTTGCGAAGTTTCAGCAGTGGTGGGGCGCTGAATGGCTCCAAAGGGAATCTCGTAGGTGGCGTAGAGAGCCGTCACCGTGAGGGGAAAAGCGGCTTTGAGGAGCACCTGAGTTTCCTGCCAATCCACCTCGGTGTAAACGGTCAGATAGGGGGATTGGGCCTCAAGGCGATAGTCCTGCACAACGGTAGACTGGCCGAAGGTGCGCACCACACGGATACGTTGCCGACAGGGGCCAGGTTCAAGCCACTCGATGTGCTGAAGCTGGAAATCCTCCAGGGGGTGGTCTTGGTAATCGGGGGCGATGTTCCAGGCATCCCAGTACTGCCCCTGGTCTTGAAACGCCTGGAGATGATTGCCCGGAGCGCTTAAGGTCTCCTGCCCCGTGCGTTTGTCAAACAGGCTGGCAATGTTCCCCGTTACCGGGTCAATGCAGACCCGAAGATACTGATTATCCAAGATCCAGCCCTCAGGCATTGAGCTGCGTTGGGCTAATGGCTCAGTTGGCACCAACCAAATCACCCGATACCCCACCGCAGGCACCTCCGGCACCAACACCAATAGCCAATTACCTTTGTCAACTCCCTCGCTTCCTACCGTAGGGTGGGCACTGCCCACCAAATCCCCTGCCGCATCGACACCACTACCTCCCTGCGGCCCCAAAACCTGCAACGGCAACTCCTCCCCCTGCGCATCCAGCGCCCGCCAACCCGCTTGCCCCCCCAACTCCGTTGGCACAGCCACTAGCACCACCTCACTACGCTCCCAATTGAGAGAATTAAACACCACCAGAGGAATAGCATCCGGTGTAGGTGGGCAGGGCAATGAACAGGACTGGGCGATCGCCCCCAATGCCTCCGCTAACAGCCGCCTACCTGTAGCCAAAGCCGCCCGCCAACCCCGATTAGCCTCCTCAAATACTTCTGGGATAGAAGATCCCGGCAAAATATCGTGAAACTGGTTAAAAAGGACTTGCTTCCAGGCTGTTTCTAGCTCAGCCTTAGGGTAAGCCTCCAAACCCATCAGCGATGCCAGCGCAGCCCAAAGCTCAGCCTGAAACAGAGTGTCTTCACAGCGGCGATTGTAAAACTTCTGGTCACCGTGCGTGGTGTAGCAGCCCCGGTGAAGTTCGAGGTAGAGTTCATCCTTCCAAAGCGGGAGAGAGATGGGGGCGAGGGGTGAGCTTTGAATTTTGAAGTTTGAATTCCCCTCCTGGGAGGGGCCGGGGTGGGTTTGAATTTTGAAGTTTGAATTTTGAGGATTACTTTCCGCCTTCTGCCCTCTGCCTTCTGCCTTCTCTTTAGATCCACCAAGCAGTTGGTCAAATAGAGGAACGGCATGGCCAAAGGTAAGGCGGGGAAAAAACGGTGAACTCTCCCAGCGGCGGGCTTTGAGCAGCATATCGCGGGTGGGGCCGCCGCCGTGGTCGCCCACGCCAGGGAGCCAGAGACAATCCTGCAGTCCGGTGCTGGCTTCCCATTGGCAGGCGTATTGAGCCATGTCTGCCGGGTCAATGTCGGTACCAATGGGGGGCAGGGTAACCGCAGTGATGGCCGTGCCATCCAGCCCTTGCCAGGTAAACAGCTGGTGGGGAAAGGGGTTGGTGTCATTCCAGCGGAGTTTTTGGGTGGCAAAGTAGCGGATGCCGCCCTGGGTTAGCAACTGCGGCAACTGCCAGGAAAAGCCAAAGGTATCCGGCAGCCAGGCGATGGCGCTGATTTGCCCAAATTTCTCCGCACAGTAGCGCTGGCCATAGAGAATTTGCCGCACCAGGGCCTCGCCACCGGGCAGGTTGAGGTCAGGTTCTACCCAAAGTCCGGCGTCAATAGCCCAGCCTTTGGCCTTGACCTGCTGCTGGATAGCCTCGAAAAGGTCAGGCCGGTGGTGCTCTAGCCAATGAAACAGGGCCGGGGAGGAATGGGTAAAGGTGAGTTCAGGGAAATCCTTTTGCAGCGAGAGGACGGACTCGAACGTGCGCTGGGCCGCATCCCAGGTTTCGGCGATGGGCCAGAGCCAGGCTAAATCTAAATGGGCGTGGCCAAGGCAGTGAATGGTGCGCTGTTTGAGCCAGGGGGTAAAGCCCTGCAGGGAGTCTTTCAGGCGGGCTAGAGACTGGTCAAATTGAGGGCGATCGCCCACCTGCTCCCAGGCGATGCTGCCCAGAACCGCCTCGACCGTCTCAAGCTGCTGGGGGGCAAATTCGCTCAGGTAGGTGGTCAAAACAGCCAGTTCATCGGCTATGAAGGCGGGTTCAGGACGGGTGGAATCCGCAGACTCAAACTCAAGCTGGGATTTCACCAGTGCGCCCGCGTCGTGGCCGGGGCTCAGCAGTTTTAGAGACAATTCCACGGTTTCTCCTGGAATTACCGCTTCCGCTAATGCCACCCGCGTCCAGCAGTCGAAAATATCCCCAGTGTGAACTAACTCGCCGTTAACGTAGATGTCTGCCTGGTCAGCCCACCAGCGCAGGGCCAGTTTTGCCCCCATGCCCTGGAGCGGATAGCCCTGCAGGTGTTCTGGCCAGGTGAAGCGCTGATGCAGCCAGAGGAGGCGTTTGCCCTGGGGCCAGGCAATGTGGTGGCGATCGTTCAAAGCGGCCTGGGGCCAGGTTGTCCAATCCTGGCCCCAGGGTGGTTGGCCATGGGGCTGGGGCTCAGGTGCCACATACCAGGTGGTCTGCACATCCTGCTGGCTCAGGCTACGCAGTTTTCTGAGGGTTTCATGAATCTGGTGGCTGGCCGCTAAGGAGGTGTTGGAGGAGGACATAGCTCCGGTATGATCTAAGTATTCACACCAGTGTACGCAGAGTTATGGCCGCTTCGTCGCGCCCGTTTCAAAGTCAGACGGTATCCCGTTTGTTGGCTGGGTATCGACAGTTTGCCCACGGCACTGAGCGCTGGCTGCGGCAGGGGCGCACGGCGCTGCTATGGGGGGTACAGGTGGCGCTTTTCCCCGCCTATGTGGGGTTTCAAAGTGTGAGAACCCTATCGCGTCGGTTACAGGCTACGCAACCCTGGCAAAAAGTAACCGCCTGGCTGACGGGCCAACCGGCTCAGGTGTTGCCCAACGGGGCCGATGTCCCCCTTCGAGCTTTGCTATCCATTATCCAGCCGCAAATTGTACGGCGACCGGGCGGCCTGCGGTTTGTGGATCGCCACGGTCAATTGCTGCGCCAGTCTAGAGCCGAAAGCGTGCTGACCAATGGCCAGTGGCATCTGCTGCCGCTACAGGGGGCCGTGCGAGGGGTAGCCTCGGATGTTGCCACCCGCCACCTGGTGCTGGTCACGGCCAACAATGCTATTTTTGCTGGCCTCACCACCGACCAGCAAGACCGACTGCATCGCGCCATTGTGCTGCTGCTGGCCGAATATGCGGCCAGCGGTCGCCGTCAGTGGCGGCAACAACAGCTTCAGTCGCCATCGCTGCCTCTGCCTGCCGCCGAGGCCACTCAGTGGTGGCCCGTGCAATGGCTGCACCGGCTGATGGCATGGCTGCAAACCAGTCCCCTGGCCACTACCACTAACCTGTTTGGGGAAGCTTACCTCCAGCCAGCGGCCTCCCTTGCCCCTGGCAATCTGTCCTCATCCCCGGCGGCAGCGGGATATCCGTCATCCCCTGGGGCAAACACCCGTTGGGCACTGGCCCAAGGCCGCCAGATGACTGGCTGGCCCACGTCACCCTCAACGGCAACCCTGGCCGGGTCGCCAACTGCTACCACGATGGTGAGCGCAACCGAGATCAGCCTGCGGTCGGCCAGTTCCCTTACCCAAAAGGCCACCGCTGCGGTCGATGATGTGGTCGATGCGGTGACAGGGCCGGGTTCCCTCAGTCCATCTGGCCCAGATGAGCCTGCCCCCAGAATTCTGACTGCCGCAGATGCCATTGAGGCTCACGTTACCCTGGTCAACTACGTTGATCATCCCCTGGTGCTGGCGTTGCGCTGGTTAGATGCCGTGATATGTGCCGCCGAAACCTGGGTAAAGCGGGTTTGGCAATGGCTGCTTGAGCATCTCTAGGCTGGCTTTAGAGAAGGGGCGTTTGGCGATATGATAAATCAAAGCTAGTTTTGCCCTGGGCAGTGGCAGAACTGATGTTTACCCATGAGCCAGGCATGCCTGAGCTCAGCTATCGTTGCCAGCCGTTCGGAGATTGACATTATGCTGACTTTAAAGATTGTGGTTTACCTGGTTGTTACTTTCTTTGTAGCCCTCTTTGTGTTTGGCTTTTTGAGTGGTGACCCCTCCCGTAACCCTGGGCGGCAAGATATGGAGTAATGGGGCTTCCCAGGGCTCTATCTCTGGTTTAACGACTTAGGTGTTTTCTGGAAAACCGGCTCTTCGGTGGTGGGCAGTGCCCACCCTAC